>DAOVQV010000010.1 GCA_030628445.1 Phycisphaerae bacterium
GGGTATCTAATCCCGTTCGCTACCCTGGCTTTCGCATCTCAGCGTCAGGAGAGGTCCCAATCGCGATAAATCGAAATTGGAACCTCATACAGGCCCAGCGTATCGCTTTCGCCTCCGGCGTTCCTCTTGATATCTACGCATTCCACCGCTCCACCAAGAGTTCCACACGCCTCTACCTGCCTCAAGCCTACCAGTTCGCCAAGCAATTCCTCGGTTGAGCCGAGGGCTTTCACAAGACGCTTGGCAGGCCGCCTGCATGCGCTTTAAGCCCAGTGATTCCGAACAACGCTTGCCACCTTCGTCTTACCGCGGCTGCTGGCACGAAGTTAGCCGTGGCTTCCTCTGGGGCGCCTCAACGCCGGGAGCTATTAACTCCCATTGCTTGGTAACCCCTGACAGTGGTTTACACCCCGAAGAGCTTATTCCCACACGCGGCGTCGCTGGATCAGGCTTTCGCCCATTGTCCAATATTCGTTACTGCAGCCTCCCGTAGGAGTCTGGGCAGTGTCTCAGTCCCAATGCGCCGGATCAACCTCTCAATCCCGGTACCCGTCGAAGCCTTGGTGAGCCGTTACCCCACCAACAAGCTGATAGGACATGGGCCGCTCATCGGCCGGTAGGTCCCCGAAGGGATCCCCACCCTTTGACCGCAATACCTTATGATATCGCGGTGTCATTGGGTATTACCCCCGATTTCTCGGGGCTATCCCCATGCCAAAGGTACGTTACCCATGTATTCCTCGCCCTTTCGCCGCTCTACCGGTTCCCCGAAGGGAACTTTCGCGCTCGACTTGCATGTTTTAGCCACGCCGCCAGCGTTCGTTCTGAGCCAGGATCAAACCCTTCAGTTGATTATCGTTCCAACCCGATCCTGACGGACCGGGAACGGTTCGATCAGAAAGCTTGACTCTGGTGGCCGGACCTGTTTTAGGGGTGGCCCGGCCGGTCTGCGCCGGTCCACTGAAGCGGACCGACGTCAGCTAAGAACTCAAAATCCTTTGTTAGGGCATGTCACGAGGATTTTGAGCCCGGCGGGCCTCGCAAGTGGCCCGGCCGGATGCATCTGTTATCCCGGACGGTGCGGGTCGTGACGAATCAGCGCCGACCGGTCACACCCTCGTGACGGTAACACTGTTCACTTTCCAAATAGCAGTTGGCAATCCTCCCGCGCGGCCTCAACACCGGCGGGGGCAAACAGACGCACAAATTTTGCATACCAGGGAATTTGCGTCAAGGCATTTTATACAAATTCCCGGCTTCTTTCAACTTCCAATGGCGCTGTCGGCAAGGTGAACGTGAGTACCTTGCCATTTGCGCGGACTCCACAGAGGCGAAAGCATAGCACCTCCACCAATACCACTTATACGTCTCGGCGGGATGATAGTCAAGCTCCAGCAGTAAGTTTTTTGCGGGGCGGGGCGGAGGGGATTCGGCTTGACAATCAGGGCCTGGGGGGCAGAATGCTCTAGCTGCAACTCGCATTGAAGGAGACTCCGGGATGAACACTTGCAAGTACCTGTTCGTGGCGTTCTTCACTCTCTCGACGACGTTCTGCTGGGCCCAGGACGAGGCACCGGCCAGGAAGAGCCTGATACCCAACGGCGATTTTGAGGTCGTCTCTGACGACTGGCCGCCGCCAGGGTGGGAGGTGTGGGGTAACGCCCAAGACCAGAAACGAGAGAATATCCACGTCGATGCGACGAATCCGCGAGCCGGAAAGGCCTGTTTGCGGATACACCACCCGGCTAATACGCACGCCTATCCGGTGACCGCTCGTACCGGTGCGGTCAAGACCGCCAAGGGCAAGGCGTATCTGGTGAGCTTCTGGGCCCGCCTGGACGATCCGGGAGAGCCCGGTGTCTTTTACTTCGAGGCGGCCACGAAGCTGGACCCTTGGAAGGATGCTCCTTCGCCGGGCCGCTGGCCTATTAAAGCGGGCAAGGACTGGACGCAGTTCAACTTCGAGATACACGAGGGGAAGGACTTCATCGCCGACGAGGCCGCATACATTCTCCTGGCGTTCCGCCCGACTCGCGGGAAGGGCGCCGCCCAGACCATGTGGATCGACGAAGTTGTGGTCTCCGAGGTCGAATCTACCGCCGAGCCGCTTATCGATCCGCGGACGCTTCAACCCGAGCCGCTGCGCCACCGCCTGGGGGCGGGCGAGAGGCTGCTATTGATGGTCGATGCCGATAAGCAGATAGGCCCGTCGACGCCGCAGGCGGGCGGCGTTTCGTTCCATCGCATCGGCGGCGGGGGGAGGCACCCGTACGACTATGACGGGAACTACGTCCTGGAGCCGCAGCTGCTGGAGGCGCTGCGCCAGATGAAGCTGCCAATGACGCGATTCTACGGCGTCGGCGATCACAGGTTCCCGGTGACCGAAGCGATCGACAAGATCGCCGACTTGGGCACCAAGTGCGGAATTCCGCTCGACTGGGTTGTGTTGGAGCTGGAACCGGTCGGCGCGGGGAAGACACTGACGCCGGCCCAGTGGGCCGCTGCGGTCAAGCACTCGGTGGATAAGGGATACAAGTTCCGTTTCTGGGAGATCGCCAACGAGCCGTACACCCGCAAGGCGACCGCCTTCAATTCGCCCGATGAATACGCCGAGCATCTCATCGCCGTCTCCAAGGCGATCCGCAAGGTGCAAGGCGACGCCCGGATCGGAGTCGGAATCCACTCGACGACGCAGGGGTGGGGCAATTATCTGCTGAAGAAGGCGGCCGGGTTCTATGACTTCGTGGTCGCGCACCATTACGACGACACGAACCCGTACACCAACGATTTTGAGTTCGTCGCGCTTTGTGCGAACTACAAGAAGCTCCATCACATCCTGCGCGTCAATGCGCTGATCCGCCAGTACAACCCCGGCCGCGACGTCTACCAGCTTGATACCGAGTGGGGCCTGCATGCTCCCAGGCCTGGCGCCGGCGAGGACGACCCGACGCGATGGTGGCGCAATTCGAACATATGCGGTGCGATGTACCGTGCGGTGCGGATGATCTACTACGCCCGCGAGGGGATGCTTCGCGGTGCGAGTGGATGGGAGATGTTCGCCCGGAAGCACTACACGACGTTTGCTTTCCTGACCCGCGAGGCGCCGGACAAGCGATTCATGCTGTACTGGCTGTATTACTACTTCAACCACCACGTCGGTCCGATCGCCCTGGACTTTCAGGGCACGGCCCCGTACTACCATCCGGTCTCGGATGAGATTGACCAGAAACTCGTCGGGCCCCTCACTCCGACACTGATTACTCTAAGCGCCGACGGGTCGCGGATGTATTTCGTGATCGCCAACGGATCGTGGGACCGGGATATCCCGTGCGAGGCGAGCTTGCAGAACTTCCAGGCCGGTAGTGCAACTGGCGTGGTTCTGTCCCAATCGGACAAGGACGCCGATCCGCTTGTCGATAAGCGTCAGGACGTCGTCGGCGATCTGCCCATCGGCCTGGGGACCGATGAGATGTCGCTGACCGTCCCGGCGCGTTCGGTGGTGTTCATTACTGTGGATGCGAAATAGGCCCGTTGCGGGCTTGAGGAGGTCTTGTCATGAAGATCGGACTGTGTTTGTTGACGGCGGCGGTGGCGGTCTGTGCGGGCGTGGCACTGGCCCAGATGGCGCCGATGGCGCCTATCAGAAAGAGCCTGATAGAGAACGGGAACTTCGAGGCCCCGACAGATAAGACGCCCCCCCCCCGGTTGGGTGCTGTGGGGTCGCCAGGAGGACAAGAACCCGGAGAACTTCACGCTCGATCCGGACCGCCCGCACGAGGGTAAGTTCTCGATGCGGATCCACCACCCGGCCGGTACGCACGCCTATCTGGTCAGTGATCCGGACAAGGCGGTCCGCACGAAAAAGGGCATGGCCTATCTGGTTTCGTTCTGGGCCCGCACAGCCAATATGGACGAGCCCGGCATTTTTTACTGGGAGGCCAAGGGTGCTGCTTCTTCGCCGGGCCAGTGGCCGATCCACCCGTCGGAGCAGTGGACACTCCACAAGTACGAGATTCACGAAGGGGTCGATTTCTTCGCCGACAACGCCGCCGAGATCTTCCTGGCCTTCCGCCCGGCGCGCAGCCAAACCCCCGAGCAGACCCTTTGGATCGACGACGTCGTTGTCACGGAGGTAAAGACCACCAAGTCCCCGCTCGTGGACGAGCGCAAGCTGGAGTATGCGCCGCTGCAACACCGTCTCAAACCGGGTGAGAAGTTTGAGATGACGATCGACGCCAATAAGCGCATAGGTCCGGCGGTCCCGCAAGCGGCGGGGGAGTCGTTTCACCGCCTGGCGGGTTACGGGAGGCACCCGTGGAACATCGACACCAAGGAATACGTCCTGGAGGCGAAGTTGGAACAGGCCATCCGCGATGCGAAGCTGCCCCTGACTCGGTTCTACGCCACCGGCGTGGAGCCCTGGCCGATCGAGCAGACGTTGGACATCATGGCCCAGTTCATGGACAAACTCAACATCCCCCGACAGTGGACCATCATCGAGCTGGAGACCCAGGGCGCCGACGAGAAACTGTCCCCCGAGTTCTGGGCCCGCGCGGTCGCCCATAGCAAGACCAAGGGTTACGAGTTTCGCTTTTGGGAGATCGCCAACGAGCCGTACACACGCAAGGCGACGGCCTTCGATACGCCGGACGATTACGTCGCGCACCTGATCGCCTGCGCCAAAGCCATCCGCGCCGTCCAGGTCGATGCCCAGATCGGGATCGGTATCCACTCAACCGCGCAGGGGTGGGGTAATTACATCCTCAAGCAAGCGGCGGGGTACTATGACTTCGTGGTTGGGCATTACTACTGCCCGGCCGGTTCGTCCGACTTCGAGCAGGCCGCCTTGACGGCGAATTTTGAAATGCTCGATCACATCCTCATGATCAACGCGCTGATAGACACCTACAATCCCGATCGCGATGTGTATCAACTGGACACCGAGTGGGGCGTAACTGGGATCGGCGGACAGGGCCCCGACGCGGCGTGGAGGCGGTCGAATATCTATGCTGCGATGCACAGGGCCGTGCGGATGATCTATTATGCCCGCGAAGGTATGCTCCGCGGCGCCGCAGGTTGGGAGATGTTTTCGCGCGCCCACGACGGGCGCAAGCCCGGGCTTGCGTTCCTGACGAGGGACTTCCCCGACAAGGCGTTCATGAACTACTGGGTGTACTACTACTTCAACCGTCACGTCGGGAAGTACGCCTTGGATATCGAAGGGACAGCCCCGTGGCGTTATGTGAAGCCGGAGAAGTCCTCCGGCCCGCAGACGCCCACGCTGGTAACACTCGACGAAGGCGGCCGGAGGATGTATTTCGTCATCGCCAACGCCTCGTGGGACAACGACGCACCGTGTGTGGTGAACTTGGCCAACTTCATCCCCGGCGCCGCCGCCGGCGTGGTGCTGACTCAGCAGGATCGGGACGCACCGGGCCTCGTCGACAGCGTTCGGGACGTCACCAGGGACTTACCCGTTGAGTTGTCGGGCCAGAAGCTGAGCTTTACAGTCCCTTCTCACTCGGTGGTGTTTATCACCGTCGATGCGAAGTGATCCGCCCGCCTGCAGCGCACGGGACACGGCCGGTGGGAATCTTACGTTGGTGAGTTGGGCTGGCCCGCCGCCAGGGCGCGGAGTTGGTCCATCTTCTCCCTGGCCTCCTGGGCCATTCGCGTATTGGGGTATTGACGCATGATCTCATCGCCGGTGGCGACGGCCCTTGCCCATTGCTTGTCGTTGACGAATATAGCAAACTGCACGCCGAGGTTGTGAAGCTTCTTGCGGAATATGTCGCGGGCTGATTCTTCCAGTGCCGCCCCCTCCTGGGGCATCAGGTACGCATCCAACTCCCGTAGAAGCTCGATGCTTCCGTCGACGTCGTTTTTCTTGACGGCCTCGCCGTAGGCCCTCAGCAGCTCGCCCTTGTGCTTGACCTGGGCCTCTTCGATGCGCCTGGGCAAATCGGCGACGCGCTGCGAGTTGGGGAACAGCTTCGCCAGCAGCTGTGCCTCACGCGAAGCACGCGCCCAATCCCGGCGGTCTATAACTTCCTGGATTCGGTCTATGGCGCCGTCGGTCTTTTCCTCTTCGGTCGCCCTGCGGAAGGCTTCCACCTCTTGTCTGAGCCGCCCCGCCTCGTCGGTATACCCGAAGCGGGTCTCGATCCTGTCGATAAACGCCTCGGCCGTCTTGTAGTCCTGTCGCATCAGGTCCGCGTGGATCGTCTCGCGCATCAGCTCGATCTCGCGCTGGCGGAAGATCAGGGTCTTGGCCTGGTCCGACAGGCTCGCCAGATCGAGCAGTTTGTGGATGGTCTGGTTCTGATCGGAAAGGATGCTTTCCACCCTGCCGATCCGCCCGACCCCTCCCGCGGCGGAGAACTGTCCGGCCGCCAGGATGCGTATGATCCCATAGCAGATGAATATCCATATTGCGGCGATGAGTTCGGCGACGATTTGCAGCACCAATGGGATAAGCGACTCGGCCGTCGGCGCCTCTAAGGCGATAAAGACGGTCTTGGCGACCGTCATCGCTAAGATGACGGTCAGCAGGCCCAAAGTTGCGATCACGCCGATGCGCGCCAGCTTCACCACCCACTCGAAACGCCCTGTCTGCTCGGCCATCGAAGCGCTCCTTTACCTCTGAGATGTGACCTTGCGCAGTTCTAAGGTATGATAGCTTAACAGTATAGATATTTGGGCCAAAAGTCAACCTATCTGTGCAGTTCCGGTTGGTTCGCGGGCGTACCGACCGGTCCGGGCCCCTCCGGGTGTCCTTGAGTTACCAGTGGGGCCCAGGTAGCATCTGAAGGGATCCGCCCCGGGATGCGGGCCGATGGCGAACGGACGGTAGGGAACCTGGGAACAGACCATGCCTCACGAGCAGATGGACGAAAAGCAGGTCGCCGAGTACCTCGACATGGACCTCCGCAAGGTCGTCCGGCTAGCGGCGCGTGGTAAGATTCCGGCCCGCAAGATCGCCGGGCGTTTTGTCTTCTACAAGGGCCAGATCGATCATTGGGTAGAGGCCCGGATGCACGAGATGAGCGAGGAGCGGCTCGCCGGGATCGAAAAGGGCGTAAGCGATCACCACGGGTTTGATTACGACGAGCCTCTGGTCTGCCCGCTGATCCCCGAGGGCGGAATCGCCGTACCGCTGGCGGCAAAGACGTCCGACTCAGCCGTCCGCGCGCTGGTCGACCTGGCCGTCGGCGCCGAGGTGGCCCATCATAGCGACGAACTGATTCGCCGCATCCGCCGGCGCGAGCAGTTGTGTTCCACGGCGATGATTCCCGGCGTGGCCCTGCCGCATCCCAGGACACCCCTCCCGCACGATATCGCCGCCAGCTTCGTCGTTGTCGGGCTGACGAGCAGCGGGATTCCCTACGGCGCCGTCGACGGATCGCTCACCAGGTTGTTCTTCCTGATCTGCTGCAAGGACGAAAGCACGCACCTGCATGTGCTGGCTCGCCTGGGCCGGATGCTTTCCCAGACCGGTGCGGTTGAGTCCCTCCTTACCGCCGGCAGCGCCGCCCAGTTGCGGGAGCTTATTGGGCAGCGCGAGCAGTCCGTTACGGGCCGACAGTGACATCTCGGCGTACGTGCGAGCTTGCGCACCGCCAAGTCGAGAGATTGGCACTAGGGATATGAAAACGCTCAGCAGGATAGTTCCGTGGATTCTCATTCTTGCGGCACCTCCGCTGATGCTGCACCCGCTGTGGACGAATCCGGTCTCCGCGGGCGAGGACGACGTCGTTTACTATTACCCGCTGCGGAAACTGGTGGGCGAGGCGATTCGCGCCCGACTCTTTGAGGGCGGCGAGGCGGCGGATGGAACCCTCACCGAGTTGATGTCGGACCCCCAGGCGGCGGTTATGTATCCGGCGACGTGGGTCTTCGCCGCGTTACCCCCCAAGACGGCGTACACGCTGTCGGTGTTCGCCGCGTTTTGTCTTGCCGGGGCCGGCGCTTATGTTTATGCGCGGGCTTTGAAGCTGACTGTAGTGGCGGCTAGCTTCTGTTCCGTGGCGTTTATGTTCTGCGGGTTCATGGTTGCCCATCGCGTGCATCTGGCGGCCATCCATACGGGCAGCTACTTACCGTGGGGCCTGTGGTGCATAGAGCTTCTTCGTCGCAGGGGCCCGGCGGGATTTGTCGCCATCGCACCTGTGGTGTACCTGGGTCTTACGGCAGGGCACTGTCCGACGTTTATTCACGTGTCGGTCATTTGGTTTGTGTATTTTCTTTTTCGTGCGCGGCCGGTCGTCAGGTCGGTCGGCTTGGCGGGTCTCGCCGTCGCGCTGGCGCTGGCGGCGGCCGGGCCGCAGTTATTCGCCACGGCGAAGTTGCTCGCCGACTCGACGCGCCCCGCGATCGGATACGCCATCGCCGGTGAGAACAGCTTCTTCCCAGCGGCGGCGGTGCTGTTCTTCTTCCCGATGCTGATGGGGTCCAGGACGCCGAACTTCTTCACACAGGCGTGGTGGGGCCCGTGGGATCTGTGCGAGATGCTCGGGTACGTTGGCCTCGTGACGTTGGTCCTGGCGGGCGGGTGCGTGTGGAGCCTGTATCGAAAGCACAACAGCGAATCGCATCCGGCCAGCGGGGTGGTTCGTCTGTGGACGTGGATCGCTATCGGTGCGGGGCTCTGGATGCTGGGTTACTACCTTCCGACGTACCGGTGGATCTACAGGATTCCGGTGCTGGGGCTTGTGCGATGCCCGGCGAGGATGGTGCTCGCGCTGGACCTGGCGCTGGGTGTCCTTGCGGGTATAGCGATCGACACTTTAATCCGGGGCCTTGGCGGCGGGGCCGCTGAACGGCTCGCCCGATCGATCCGGCGCGGTGCTGCGGTCTGCTTACCGGCGGTGATGGTTATTTCGCTGGTCCTCCTGGGCGCAGGCGGGGCGGCGCTGCTTGGGGTTTGGCCCGATAAGATGCCGTTTCCAATGACCGGTGGGGCTAGGGACGTGCTGGCAGCCGTCCGGCCGACAAACCCGGCCGTGTGGGTCGCGATGGGCGTGCTGGGAGCAACGGTCCTGGGCGTGCGATTCTTCCTGTCAAGACCGCGCAGAAGGGCGGCCGCGCTGGTGGTGCTGCTGCTGGCGGACTTGTTTGTCATCGCCTGGTTCGTGGATGTGCCCGGTGGGAACTTCGTCGCGCCGGATCCCGAGCGGTCGCCCGCGGCGGAGTTTCTCGCCAAGCACGCCCCCAGCGGCGAGAGTTTCCGCGTGTGGGGCCTGGGGCGCAGTTACCACGATCGACCGACAGAGCTGCTGCTCCCGATGACATGTGAGTCCCTGGGCTTTGACTCCATCGCTACCTACGGCCCGTTCCAGCCGCCCGCCTCCGCTCATTTGCTTGGGTTTAGGATCTTCGGTACGAACCGCAACTGGGCCGGTCTAATCCGCCGCAATTACCTGCTGAGTCTCTATAACGTCCGCTACATCCTGGCGGCCGAGCCGAAATACAGGGAGGTTATCGAGTCGGTACGGCTCGCTTCGACACCCCCGGGTGCGGATGGGCCCAACCTGCTGTGCGACAGATGGAAGATTACCGGCGGGGAGGTGCGGGGCGGTGTGCTGCATCTGCGGTCGAAGTGGTTGTGGGGCAGGTCCGGCGGGTCGCAGCGGGTTCATCTGCGCCCCCATACGATCTACCGAATATCGCTGGACGCCCGCGGGCCGAAAGGCGGTGCGGGCCACTACCTTCGGGCCCATATCCGCCAAGAGCTTTACGGGGCGGTGGACTTCGACGCCGATCCGCTGGCTCTTATGGTCTACCCCGAGCAAATCGGGGCCGACTGGCGGCACTTCGCCTGGACGTTTAAGACCCCCCAACAGCTCCCGGCGCCGGTGACCTTCCGCATCTACACTCCCAGCGAACGGGCCGTCGAAGTCCGCAACATATCGCTTAGAGAGAGTCACTGGGACCGGCCGATCGGTCTTACCGGCCGGGACGGCGGCGCCGAGGTCGTCTACCGCAAGCTCACCGAGTTGGCGGCCCTGAACAACGGCGACCCGCCGGTGGCGATTTATGAAAACACGCTCTGCGGCCCGGCGGGTTCGCGCCGGATCGCCCGGCTTGGTCCGGGCAGCATCGAGCTGCTGAAGTGGCGGCCCCATCAAGTGCTTGGTCGGTCCGATACGCCGATTCCTGACTTGGCGAGGCCGGCGGGCGTCTCACCGCGGGGCTTCTTGCTTGCAATGACCCTCCCTGCCACTGCGCTCTACGTATTGGGGGTGGTGGGCGTACTTGCCGGCCGGAGGCGACGGAAATTTACGCGATCTTGGAAAACCTTCGATCGGCCGGCGTCGTAACGAAATATATGGCGCGAACACCGCGCCCAGTCCGATAGGGCGGCTAAGATAGCTGAGGAGGTAACTTCCAGCGGCACGCTGCCCGTAAAAGGAGATAGTGACGATGATAAGCTCAAGAATCTGGATACCCCTTGTTGTGGTTATGGCATTGGTGGGTCTGGTTGTTCTCAGCGGTCTGATGGTGCCCAGGCAGATCGCCCGGGCCGCCGAGCAGGAGCGGGACGACACCGCTCGCCTGCGCCTGGCGGAGTTGGGCAAGCACGATCAGCTCTCGGCCCTGTTTCGCCAGGTCGCCGAAGCGGTCAAGCCGGCCGTGGTCGAGGTTCGCTCGGAAAGGAAGTTGCGAGTCCGGGTCCCGGAGACTACCGATCCCTTCGAGCAATTTTTCCCGGAGGGTTTCCCGTTTCGGTTTCGGTATGAACGGCAGGAGAAGCCGAGGTCACGATTCCGTCAGCGGCAGTTTAGAGCACGCGGGTTCGGCAGCGGAGTGGTTGTCGATGCGGAGAAAGGTTACGTGCTGACAAATCATCACGTCGTTGCCGATGCCGAGGACGTGGAAGTGGTCCTGCCCGATAAGGGCAAGCACAAGGCCCAGTGGGTCCGTCGCGATCCCTATACCGATCTGGCGATCATAAAGATCGACGCGGACGGGTTGACGGAGGCCCCGTTGGGCGACAGCGACCGGATGGAAGTGGGTGACTGGGTCCTGGCGATGGGTGCGCCCTGGGGTTTCACCCAGACCGTCACGGCGGGGATAATCTCCGCCAAGGGAAAGACCGTTCCGCTGAACCCGTCTCAGAGGTACATCCAGACCGACGCGGCGATTAACAAGGGTAACTCCGGGGGCCCGTTGGTGAATGTTCGAGGTGAGGTCATCGGAATCAACTGGGCGATTCGGACAGCTTCCGGCGGGTATGACGGGATTGGTTTCGCCATACCCTCCAACGTCGCCAAGAAGGTCATAAACAAGCTCATCGAGGGCGAAGATGTCGTTGGGGGATTCCTCGCCCGCGGATTTCTCGGGGTTGAGCCTCAAGACATCGGCGAACAGATGGCCCTGAGCCTCAAGCTGTCCGACAACCGCGGCGCGATGGTCAATCGCCTCGTGGAAGGCAGCCCTGCCGATAAGGCCGGCCTGAAGGTATTCGATTTCATCATTGCTGTGGGCGGGATGCAGATCGCCGGCGAATACGAACTGCGTCAAGCGATATCCGCGCTGAAGCCCGGCACGAAGGTCAATATCGAGTTCTACCGTAAGGGCGAAAAACAGAAGGTCCAGGTCGAGATCGGCCAGAGACCGGAGACGGTAGGGATGGCGCCCGACAAGCAGGAGCCTTCCGAAGAAGCTGCGGCGAGGTTCGGGCTGGCGGTCGAAACGCTCACGGCGGAGCTGGCCGAGAGGTATGGTCTCGGTGAGTCCGTCAAGGGCGCCTTGATTGTCGAGGTGCATCCGGACTCGGACGCCTACGAGCAGGGGCTGAGGGAAGGTATGGCGATTACACATGTTGGGTGGAATGAGATCGACACGGCCGGTCAGTTCGCCGACGCCGTCAGCTCCAAAGACGCCGCCAAAGGGGTGACGTTGCGAGTGGTAAAGAGCGGCGGTCGCAGCGAACTGATATTCATCACGGCGATGGGGGAATAATCCCTCTTACCATGGGCGGGACAGTTTGTTAAAATGACTCACCGTGATGGTGACGTCACCGCAAAAGCATGGTGTGTCCATTCCGCCGATTCTCTTCGGTCGCGAGGGTCTTTGGTGGATGGACCCGTCTGCAAGGGGCAAGACCATGGCGCAGAACCAGGTGCTCGGCGAGCGCGACAAGTTCGTCTCCATGTCCCAGCAGATGAGCAACTGGGCGCGGCACGTTCTGGGGACGAGCTATCACGAGTACAAATCGGCCGAAGCATGGGCCCCGGCCATTAACATCTACGAGGATGAGACACAGTACAGTGTGGTGGTGGACCTGGCCGGTATGAAGCCGGACGGTATCGATCTGCGCGTCGAAGAGGGCGTGATGATCATATCGGGCCAGCGCGCTTCGCCGGGCCTACCGGAGACGATAGGCGCCAAGCGCGTCCACCTGATGGAGATCGATCACGGGCGGTTCACTCGCAGAATCGAGCTGCCCGAGGACGTCGAGGTCGATGCGGTTCAGCAGGCCAGCTATCGCAACGGGTTTCTTTGGATACGCCTGACAAAGAGGTCCTGACGCCAAGTGACACCCAACCCCTTCGACAAGTTCCGCGCGAAGATCGAGGACGAAAACGGCGGGGAAGTTGTCATTCAACCCAGCACGGGCGTCGGGGGGGAGAGCCCGGTCCAACAGGTTCAAATTCCCACCGAAGCTGCGGTCCTGCCCGTTCGCAATGTTGTTATTTTCCCCGGTACGGTCGTTCCGCTGGGGATCGTCAGGGAGCAATCGAGGCGCCTTCTTGATGATGTCCTGCCCGATCAGAAGGTCATCGTCACTGTCTGTCAGCGCGAACCCGAGACCGACCACCCCACCCCTGAGGATGTCTACACCCTCGGCACGGCGGTTATGGTGCTGAAGCTGCTGCGGATGGAGGAGGGGAATCAAAGTGTCATCGTGCACGGGCTGGCTCGCGTGCGCATTGTGGAGTACCTCGCCACCGAGCCGTATATGAAGGCCAAAATCGAAGTCGCAACAGAACCCGGCGAGCAGACGACCGAAATCGAAGCCCTGATGGTTAACGTCCGCAACATCGCCAGCCGCGTAATCCAGCTTTCCCCCAACATCCCGGACGAGGCGGTCCTGGTCCTGAACAACATAGAAGCTCCGGGCCCGCTGGCGGATTTCCTTGCCTCCAACCTGCAGACCGATTTGGTTGAGAAGCAGAAGCTGCTTGAAGAGGTTAAAGTGGGCGACCGGCTGCGTCAGGTCACCATTCAATTGCAGCGTCAGTTGGAGCTGCTGGAGCTGTCCGACAAGATTCAAGAGCAGGTCAAGGCGAACATCGACAAGTCCCAGCGGGAGTACTTCCTCCAGGAGCAGCTCAAGGCGATCCAGAAGGAGCTCGAGCAGGTCGACGAAAAGACGGCCGAGGTCGCGGAGCTGAAGATCAAGATCAAGGACGCCCGCATGCCCGACCCGATCGAGGCCGAGGTGACCCGCGAGCTGGGCCGGCTGGAGAAAATGCCCACCGTCTCCCCGGAGTACAACATACTCCGCACGTACCTGGATATCATGACGGAACTGCCGTGGAGCAAGTCCACCGACGATAAGCTCGACGTCAATCTGGCGCGAAAGATCCTGAACGAAGATCACTATAACTTGGACAAGGTTAAGAGGCGTGTCCTGGAGTACCTGGCGGTTCGCAAGCTTGCTCCTGAATCCCGCGGCCCGATCTTGTGTTTTGTCGGTCCGCCGGGTGTCGGAAAGACGTCACTGGGCCAGTCGATCGCCCGGGCCCTGGGCCGAAAGTTCATCCGCATGAGCCTGGGCGGAATGCGCGACGAAGCCGAGCTGCGAGGCCACCGCAGGACATATATCGGAGCGATGCCCGGGCGGGTCATCCAGGAGATACGCAAGGCCGGGACCAACAACCCCGTCTTTATGCTCGACGAGTTGGATAAGGTTGGAATGGATTTTCGCGGCGACCCGACGTCGGCCCTGCTGGAGATTTTGGACCCGGCCCAGAACTACACTTTCCAAGATCACTACCTCAACACTCCGTTCGACCTTTCAAAGGTTTTGTTTATTGGCACGGCCAACTACATGGCCCCCGTCCCGGCCGCGCTTCGGGACCGGATGGAGGTGATAGAGCTTCCCGGGTATACGCAGCGCGAGAAACTTCGGATCGCGATGAAATATCTTGTCCGGCGTCAACTCAGCGAAAACGGCCTGAAGCCCACGCAGGCGAAGTGGACTGAATCGGCCGTACGCAAGATCATCGCCAGTTACACGCGGGAGGCGGGGGTTCGCGAACTGGAGCGCCAAATCGGGACTCTCTGCCGTGCCGTCGCGGCCCTGATCGCCGGCGGAAAGGCCCGCTCTCGAACCGTCACCGCCAAGTTGATAGAGCAGA
>DAOVQV010000009.1 GCA_030628445.1 Phycisphaerae bacterium
ACCGTCCCGCGAAGCTTTTTCGCCTGATTTGAACATCTTAAGCATGTCCAGTCGTACCCATGACCGCCGCATCTTGGACAGGTGACACGAATACGGTCAGTAACAGTTTCGTAATCAGGTTCCCATCGCCGTCTGCGCCTGTCTTTGTATGCTGTGAATCTCTTCCTAACTCTCCGCTCACGTGTTTCCACGATGAACCCTTTGCCGCCGCATTTGTAGCAGGTGCCTTTCCCCCACTGTCCTTTACAGCCTGGGCAAGTGATGCGGCCGGTGCTGTTACATTTCTTGCACTTGGACAGGCCTGTTGCGTGGCAGTCGGTGCAGGGCATAAAGCCGGCGCCTCGGCAGTATGGGCATTTCTTTGGTTTGCTTTGCTTGGGCTCATCGACAGGCGGCTTATGGCCTTCGGCGTAGTATTTCCGGGCCAGTGACTTGCGGAACAGGACCAACTGTTTCCACTCGACCGAGACACCTGCCTTCAGGGCTTTTCCGTAGGCGGCGACGGCCTGTTCGTACTTGCCCGCGGCGAAGAGTTCCTCAGCGGCGTTAAACCCCGGATACCCATCCAGGGAGATTGAAGTTACTGACGCCAGCGCCTTGGTCAGCTCGCGATCGTTGGACAGGCGGAACGTAACGGATACCTTCGTCGCCGACAGAATCTTTACGTCGGCATACCGGATTTGCTCCACTGTGACCTCGTCGCCTGTTGCCTCGATGCCCACCGAGACGCCGAGCAGCAAAACGATAAGGCACATGCGTTTCATGATCGGCCCCGTGTTCTCTTTATCTGTCGCATACTCCGTGCGAAGATGCGTTGACGACGACGCATTTGTACGGGTGTGCTTCAGCGTGCTAGATAATACGCCCAGGTTGCCCAGCCGTCAACTATTTAAGGCTATTGGGCGTAGCCCGTCGGATGCGCCTCGTGCCACGCCCAGGCGTGGGAGATTATGGTCTCAAGTTGCGGGTATTTCGGGCACCAGCCCAGCTCGGCGGCCGCCCGCTTCCACGAGGCTACGAGGCGCGGCGGGTCGCCCGGTCGGCGGGGCGCGACCTCGGCCGGGATATCATGCCCGGTGACCCGGCGCGCCGCGGCGATGACCTGCTTGACCGAGAACCCCTCGCCGTTACCGAGGTTGTAGACCTTCGTCCGGGCGGGCTCTATCGCCTCGACCGCCGCGATGTGCGCTTGGGCCAGATCGCAGACGTGAATGTAATCGCGGATGCATGTCCCGTCCGGCGTGTCGTAATCGTCACCGAAGATCCGCACCTTCTGACGCGTCCCCAGCGCGACCTGAAGGATCAGCGGAACGAGGTGCGTCTCGGGATCGTGGTCCTCGCCGATCTCGCCGGTAGGGTCGGCGCCGGCGACGTTGAAGTACCGCAGCGAGACGGACCCAAGCCCGTAGGCCTCGGCGTAGGCCCGCAGCATCAGCTCGGTGCAGACCTTGCTGGCGCCGTATGGGTTGATCGGATCGAACGGGTCGTTCTCTTCGATGCTAGTTCGCTTGGGCCGGCCGTACACGGCCGCTGTGGAGCTGAAGACCATCCTCTCTGCGCCGCAGTCGCGCATCGCCTCAAGCAGCGTCATGGTCCCGATCGTGTTGCAGCGGAAGTATTCGTCGGGCTTCTCGATGGAGTCCGCTACGTCGGCGAGGGCTGCCAGGTGGATTACCAGCTCGATTTTGTTCTCGTCCATCGCCGAGCGTAGCTTCCGGCCGTCGGTGATGTCGCCGACGATCAGCTTGGCGTCGGCGACGCTCTGGCGATGGCCTTTGGTTAAATTATCGTAGACGATCGGCGTATGACCGGCGCTTTCAAGTGCGCGCAACAGATGTGAACCGATGTACCCCGCCCCTCCGGTAACTAAGACGTTCATTGACTTCTCCTGACCGCGAGTTGGGGCGATTATAGAGGTAGTTGGGTCTGCTTGCAAATTCGGCGCTGTGAAACAGTGAGCTCTTTGCGGGCGGGCGGGGAATCGGTTAGAATCTTCGCGGCCGGATTGGCCGATGTGAGTTACAGAACAAGGATTTGCGGGTGTTGCGCCGGGCGGTTTTGCAAAATCGTCCGCGCCTCTTGGTGCGCGCAGAGTGCTGTACGTGTTCGAAGGCGTCCTGAAAAACGAGCAGCTTCGTGAAATCGCCGCCCGTCTCTCGCCGGGGCGCAAGGAGCGTCTCGCCGGTGTTTGGGGCTCGGCCGGGCCGCTGGTCGCTGCGGCGCTGGGACGGATCAGGAAGGTCCCGGTCCTGTTTATCGCCGCCCATCTGGACGACGCCGACGAGGTGGCCGACGACTGGGAGGTGTTCACCGGCTCGCCCGCCCAGTTGTTCCCGGCGTGGGAGGTGGACATCGGTTCCGACCACCTCAACGACGAGATCGCCGGCGAGCGGGTCCGCATCTGCAATCTGCTTACCGCGCCGCCCGGGCAGCGCGACGAGCCGGTGGATCTGATCGTCGCCCCGGTGATGGCGCTGCTCCAGCCCGTGCCCTCGAAGGAGTTGCTGGAGGAGGGGCGGGTTTCCCTGCACAAGGGGCTCCAACTGGGACCGGACGCCCTGGGGGCCTGGTTGGTCGATGCGGGGTTTGAGCACGTGGAGCAGGTGGACCAGCAGGGCCAGTTCGCCCGCCGTGGCGGGATCGTGGACGTCCTTCCGCCTGGTGTGACACGGGCTGTGCGGGTGGAGTTCTTCGGCGACGAGATCGAGTCGATCCGGCGTTTCGATCTGGACACGCAGCGCAGCACGGGGGATGTCGACGGGTTCGACCTGACGGAGATCACGGCAGGGCGCCAGACCGACCCGCAAGATACGACGCATCTGCTGAGCTACTTACCGCCCGAGACTATCGTTTGTATGATCGAACCGGCCGAAGTCGCCGAACTCGCCGAGCAGCTCTACCACCGGGCGCAGGAGGTGGCCGAGGGCCTGGAATCCAGCTTGGTTCGCTTCGGCGCCGAGCAGATCCTCGCCGCCGCCGAGCAGTTCGCCGTGGTTGAGATGCACAGGTTCACCCCAAAGACCGCCGCCGGCGCCGTCCCGATGGGCGTCCGGTCGCTGGAGCGCATGGCGATCAATACTCACGAGGCGCTGGGTGAGCTTGAAGAGCTCTCGGGTGTGGCGGATGTGTGGGTGTACTGCGAGAATCCGGCCGAGCGCGATCGGTTTTTCCAACTGCTGAACACGTCGCATAAGCTCCTGGGTCGGCGCGTCCATGTCGGGATCGGGCACGTGCACGGCGGATTCTACTGGCCCCTTCAGAAGCTGGCGGTTGTCGGGCACCACGAAATCTACCGCCGCTACGCGAGGGTCCGTCGGATTCGCCGCGTCCGCGCCGGGCGGCCTATCGACTCGATGCTGGACTTGCAGATCGGGGACCACGTGGTGCACGTGGCGCACGGGATCGCCCGCTTCGACGGATTGGGCGACATGGAGCGGAACGGGCGGAAGGAGGAGTACCTGAGGCTGCGGTTCGCCGACAGCGCGGTTCTGCACGTCCCGGCCAGCCGAATCGACCTGGTGCAGAAATACATCGGTGCGCGCGCCCGGCGACCCGCCCTGAGCAAGCTGGGCGGGGCGGGGTGGGTGCGGCAAAAGAAGCGTGTAGCGGCAGCGGTTCGCGATCTGGCGGCTGAGATGCTGCAAATTCAGGCCATGCGAGAGGCCCAGCCGGGATGCAGCTTTGGGGGCGAGAGCGAGTGGGAGAAGCAGTTCACCGATGAGTTCATCTACACCGAGACGGAGGACCAGATCGCAGCGATGCAGCAGATCGAGGCGGACATGGCCGTGCCCCGGCCCACGGACCGACTTTTGTGCGGCGACGTGGGGTACGGGAAGACGGAGTTGGCGATGCGTTCGGCATTCAAGGTGGCCCAGGCCGGTAAGCAGGTGGCGGTGCTCGTCCCGACGACGGTCCTTGCCGCCCAGCACCACCGGACATTCTGCGAGCGGTTCGCCGACTATCCGTTTGAAATCGAGATGCTCAGCCGCTTTCGCACGGCCAGTCAGCAGGCGGGGATAATCAAGCGCCTTTCGATGGGGCAG
The DNA here is from genome assembly GCA_030628445.1 of Phycisphaerae bacterium. Lineage (GTDB taxonomy): Bacteria > Planctomycetota > Phycisphaerae > SM23-33 > SM23-33 > DAOVQV01. Next base: position 4,044 of record DAOVQV010000009.1, read on the forward strand.
ATCGATGTTGTCATAGGCACGCATCGCTTGTTGAGCAAGGACGTGCGCTTCGCCGATCTGGGCCTGGTGATAATCGACGAGGAGCAGCGCTTCGGCGTGGCGCACAAGGAACACCTCAAGTCGATGCGGACAACGGTTGAGGTCCTGACGATGACGGCTACGCCGATTCCGCGTACTCTTCACATGGCGCTGCTGGGGCTGCGGGACATAAGCTCGCTGGCGACGCCCCCGCTCGACCGCCGCGCGATCTACACGGAGGTCTGCCACAGCGACGATCAGTTGATCCGGATGGCGATCCTTCGCGAACTGAACCGCCAGGGGCAGGTGTTCTTCGTGCACAATCGCGTCCACAGCATTGAATCGGTCGCCGATCACGTCAGGAAACTTGTACCGGAGGTGCGGGTTGAAGTCGCACACGGTCAGATGCCGGAAGGCCGGTTGGAGAAGGTGATGCTGCGGCTTGTCGATCAGGAGATCGACGTGCTTGTCTGCACGACGATCATCGAATCCGGCCTGGACATCCCGACGGCCAACACGATGATAATCCACGACGCGGACCGTTTCGGCCTGGCGGAGCTGCACCAGCTTCGTGGGCGGGTGGGGCGTTACAAGCACCGGGCGTATTGCTACCTGCTCCTTCCGGACAGGCGGACCGTAACGCCGGGTGCGGCGCGTCGGCTCAAGGCGATCGAGGAGTTTTCCGACCTGGGGGCAGGGTTTCAAATCGCCATGCGAGACCTGGAGATCCGCGGGGCGGGTAACATCCTCGGGGCCGAGCAGAGCGGGCACATCGCCACGGTGGGCTACGAATTGTATTGTCAGTTGCTTGAGCGGGCGGTCCGCGAGCTTCGCGGGGTGGCTGGGCCCGTCCGGCGTCACGTCCACGTGGACCTGGGTATCGACGTTTACATACCGAAGGGGTTTATTCCTTCCGAGCGCCAGCGGATGGAGGTCTACAGGCGGCTGGCGAACTGTCACACCTGCGAAGAACTGACCCAGCTGGGAGCCGATCTGGCGGACGCCTACGGGCAGGTCCCAGCGCAGGTCCAAACCATACTTGATCTGGCGGAGATTCGTATCCTGGGGGGGCAGATGGGGATTGACAGTATTGTCCTGATGGACCCGGACGTGATCTTTGCGGTGCACGATTTCGCTGTCGCTAAGGATGTCTTCGAAGGTGCAGCTGGCAGCGTCCGGCTCCCCGATGAGCGGACCGTTCACTGGCGCCCGCCCAAGGCGTACCTTGAGATGCCGACTATCGTGAATGTGCTTCTTAAGCGTTTAAGGGGGGTCCGGGTTCCACTATAATCCTCACCTTCAGGTCCCGTTGTCACTTAGAGGTGTGTCTATGTATCGAAGAGCCGTGTGTATGATATTGGCGGCGGGTGTGGTGGTGAGTTTGGCTGGGTGCGGCCGCTGGCCGTGGAAGCGCAAGGCCCCGGATATGCTGGAAGCAACGACGGAGGACCGTGAGCCGTTTGAAGGTCCCTCTGCTGGGAGGACCACGACTACGCGCCCGGTCTCCGTGAGGGACATCTCCGGCGGCCGGGAAACTGACCGCCCTGCATCCGGCGCGGAGACGCAGGAGCCCGCTGTGGAATCGTCTCAGACGGGCGAGGACCGCGAGGTAATCGCCGGGTCGATTCTGCAGGTGAACGATCAGTTCATCACCGTCAAGGATGTCCTGCGCGGGACCCGGGTGCAGTTGATGGGCCTACCCGCAGGCGTAAGTGAGCAGACGTTTCGTCGTAAGGCACGCCAGATCATCAGCGAGGAGCTTCGCAAACAGGCGACTGAGGCACTCGTCCTGGTGGAGGCGAGACGGGAGCTGACGGAGGCGCAGGAACAGCGAATCCAGAAGGAAGTTGAGCAAGGTCTGCGCGCTATGATCACCGACGCGGACGGCAGCCGGAAGAAACTCGAGCACCGCCTCCTGAACCAGGGCACGAACCTGGAGGCGGCCCTGGCGGATTACCGCAACAACCTGACGATTCGGACCTATCTTCGGGCCAAGTTCTATCCGCACGTCGAGGTCACCCGCCGGATGCTGCTGGATGAATACCGCAGGAAGAAGTCTCAATACTCATCGCCCAAGAAGGTGCAGATGCAGATCATCTGTGCTGTGGATAAGTCTTTCCTGTCGAAGGTTCCGACCCAGCCGGCCGATAATCGGGAACTGCTAGCCAAGGGTCTGGCCAAGGGAAGGATTGCCGAAGCGGTACGTGCGTTGGCGGCTGGGGATGATTTCGCCGATGTCGCCAAGCGGTTGTCCTGTGGGACCAAGGCCAACTCCGGTGGTCTGTGGCCGTTGATGGCGAAGGGTAACTTCCGCTACGAGAATGTCGAGCGAGCAGCCTTTGAACTGGTCGAAGGGCAGGTCAGCGATGTCATTGAGACCGAGTCAGGATACTATATCGTCAGAGCGGCCAAGGTGGTTCCCGCCGAAGTCGTCAGCTTCGAAGAAGCGCAGCGTCAGATCGAGTGGGATCTTCGCCAGCAGCAGTACCAAAAGCTAACCGAGCAGCATTTCCAGCGCCTCATGGACCAAGCTACAATCGTCCAGTCCGACAGGTTCGTTGCGTTGGCGGTGGACTGCGCGGTGAAAGAACACTGGGGACAGTGAAGCGCCTTAAGCGTCTTTTCTTATGATGTCCGGGCCCCGGCGGGTCCCGGCCGGGCCGTCCCACTTGTAATTCTTGATGGATGTGATGATCTCGTTGGCTACTTCGACGGCGGCCAAGCCGTCAGCCGCAGAGACGATCGGCGCCGCGCCGTTGACTACCGTGTCGCGAAATGCCTCCGCCTGCTTGCGGAGCGGCTCGGACGAGTCCTCGATCGCCAAGTGCTCCACCTTAAGCAGCTTGGTGTAATCGATGCTCTTGGCGAGCTCGGCGAGGTTGCTGATATCCAGCTTGCGGGCCATTTGTATCATATCGAGATTGGCGCTTTTCTTGATGACCATCCCGACTTTCTTCCCGTAGTCGACGGAAACATACGCCTGCTCGGAAAAGATCCGCATCTTTCGCTCGGTTTTTATTGCGAGCCTGCTGGCGGTGATGTTGGCGACGCAGCCATTGTCGAAAACCAGCCGGGCATTGCAGATATCTTCGTGGGCGCCTATCACGTTAACCCCGACGGCGTGGATCGCCTCGACATCTGCGCCCACGAGCATCAGCACCAGGTCGATGTCGTGGATCATCATGTCCAGCACGACGCCGATGTCGCCCGAGCGGAAGGTGAACGGACTTATGCGATGGGCCTCTATGAACTTCGGCTGGATCGCGTGCTTGCTTATCGCCAGGACCGCAGGATTGAACCGCTCGGTATGCCCCACCTGCACGCTCGTGCCGGTCTTTTGGGCCAGGTCCAGAATCTCCTTTGCCACCTCCGGTGTGTTTGCCAATGGTTTTTCTATCAACACGGGCTTACCGGCGGTAATGAACGGTCTTGCCGCCTCGAGGTGGCTGACGGTGGGGACCGCGATAATGGCCGCGTCGACAAGCGGGGCCGCTTCGGCGGCGCTGGTAAGCGGCGTGGTCCCGTGCTGCTTGGCGACCTGGCGAGCGGTGGGCTCACTGGTATCGACGACGCAGGCGAGCTCGGCCTGGTCCATTTCACTCAGGACGCGGGCGTGCAGTTTGCCCATGCGTCCGGCCCCGACGACCGCAACACGGAAACTCATGACAGCGTCCTCCTAATGTCTGCCAGCTGCTGCGGTGGGAGGAAAAGCTCCGCCTCGGGTGGCGCCCCGCCGCGAAACAGCTCGCGGTATCTTCCGTAGACGCCGCGCAAGCTGCGGCGGCAGAACTCGCACACCGCGGCCGCTTCGCCCTCTACGCCTAGTTTCTCCAGTTGCTCGATCTTCGTCTCCAGGGCAGTCTCGTCGTCGAACAGCTCGCCCAGGATGTGGCGAAGCTCCTTTTCCTCGTCTGGTGCCAGCTTGGCTGCCTTGATGCCGGGTTCGTGAATTCCCCGCACGGCCGGCGATTGACCCGTCTGGTCGCAATAGAAATCGGTATATGGCGGTATGTCCCGTCGCACCGGAGTGCACGGGCCGATGCGAGAGTAGCGTCCGATGGTTGAAAACTGGTGGATTCCGACGTGGTCTTCCACGACGGCGCCGGTCTCGACACATATGTGCCCGGCGACGAGGACGTTGCGGCCGAAATAGGACTTATCGTGGACGTAGCAGTCGTGTGCGATGTGACACCCCTGCTGGAATACGTTGTCGTCACCGATGTGGGTCAGGTGTCCGCCGGTCTCGGTGCCGACGTGGACCGTGGTGTTGCGTCCGAAACGGTTGCGGTGTCCGATGATCAGCAAAGTCGGTCCGCCGGCGTACTTCAAATCCTGAGGCGCATTGCCTATGACGCAACCTTCGGCGAAGGTGTTCTCCGAGCCGATGGTGGTATGTCCGTGCACACAGACGCGGCGGCGCAACACTGTGCCGGGGCCGATGGTTACATTCGGTCCTATGACGCAGTACGCGGAGACCTTGGCGTCGGGCGCGACCTTGGCGGATGGATCGATCTGGCGGGTCACCTCCACATCAGGCATTGTCCTGCGCCTCCACCTGACGGGCCTCGGGCTCGATAGACTGGATCAGCTGCATGACGTGCGGGTTCGTCCCGGCGAGTTTCTTTAACCGCCGGATCACCCCGGCGTCGCAAGGGCCGTTGGTATCGTTGAACAGCTCGCGGAAGGCGTTTTTTAACGCCCGGATATCATCGTTGCCGAACCCGCAACGCCGCAGGTTCTCCGCGTTGACGCCACGGACGCGGAACGGCGAGCCCTGAATCGTCGCGAACGGCGGGGCGTTCCGGTTTACCCTGACGTATGCGACGGTGAAGGTGTAGGCCCCCACGGTTACGTCCGGATCGATGAAGCTATAGGCCCCGGTGCGGACGTAGTCTTCGATGCGGCTGCCCGGGCCGATCTGCGTCAAGTTGTCGAAAATCCCGTGATCCCCGACGATCGCGCCGGGTCCGATCTGGCTGGCGATCATGATGAGATTGTCGTTCCCGACGCGAGTCGCCTTGTTCGCCCCTGCGTATATCGTCACGTGTTCCCGAATGGCGTTGGCCTCGCCGATGTAGCACTCGCCCGCCTCCGACCCGTCTTCCGTCGTCCCGATTACGGCCATCGGAAAAATGTGATTCTTCGCCCCAAGCGTCGTTCGCCCCACAATGGTGACGTTGTTGTCGATGACGCATCCCGGGCCGATTTGCACCTCCGCGCCGATGTAGCTGAACGGGCCGATGCGCACGTCGTCGGGAATGGGCGCTGAAGTCTCGACAATCGCAAGCGGCGAGATTGCGGGCATAGTGTCCTTCTCAGTTCTAGGTCGGATCGGCGTCGACGAGCATGAATTTGATTTCGGCCTTGGCCGCTAACTCATCGCCCACCCGCGCTGTGCATTGGCAGTGGGCGGTACGTGTGCGTACGTGCAGGACCTCTGCTTCCAGGATCAATTGATCCCCCGGGTGCACGGGCCGGCGGATCCTCACGCGGTCCATGCTCACCAAGAAGCCCACCTTACCGGTGTGTTCGAGCCTTTGGGTTATCAGAACCCCGGCCAGTTGTGCGAACGCCTCTACTATCATCACGCCGGGCATGACAGGGAGGCCCGGATAGTGGCCCTGGAAGAACGGTTCGTTGATCGTGACGTTTTTGATGCCCACCGCCCGGCGGTCGCCGTCGATTTCCAGGATACGGTCGATCATCAGGAACGGATATCGGTGGCGCAGCAGCCGCATGATCTTGCGGATGTCCATGACGGGTTCGCCGGTGAGTGCTTCTTGGCGAGTGCGTGCAGCCGCGCTCTCGGCGAGTTGGCGTACCAGCATGTGGTTCAGCTCGTGCCCGGACTTGTAGGCGACCACGCGCCCCCGCAGGTGCCTCCCAAGCAGGGCGAGATCGCCGATCAGATCGCAGAGCTTGTGACGGACGTGTTCATCATCGAAGCGCTGCTTGTTGTCGATAGGCCCATCGGGGCCCATCACCAGGACATCGCTGGTCGTCAGGTGCGTACCTATCCCCTGGGCCTGAAACTCCCTGGCTTCCTGTTCCAGCGAGAACGTTCTGGCGGGGGCGAGCTGTGTGCTGAAATCATCCTTCTCCAGCCGAAATCCAAGCACTTGCCTTCCGATGCTTGGCACGTCCGAATAGTCCAGGTCGTACAAGATGTCCAGACAATCGGTAGGCCCGGGCAAGACTGCCAGCATTGCATCGCCTTCGGAGACGGACACCGGTTCGCGAACCACGTATACCTTTTGGTCGGCCTCTTGGGGTTCTATACCCGCTTCCTGCAGCGCTTTGACGAATGGCAGCGCCGAGCCGTCTGCCGACGGTGTCTCCTGGGCGTTCATCTCAATCAGGATATTATCGATCCCCAGCCCCCACACCGCCGCCAGGACATGCTCAATAGTCTCGATCGAGACCGTGCCATTCAGCAGCGACGTGCGCCTGGTGCGCTTAGTTACGTTTGATATATCCGAGGCGATTTGCACCGGGTGGGGCATGTCGGTCCGGACGAAGACGATCCCCGTGTTGACCGGTGCGGGCAGGAAGCGCAGGCGGCTGTTGATCCCGCTAAACAGCCCTTGGCCCTCCAGGGCGGAGGGTCTCTTAATGGTCTTCTGTTGACTCAAGGTCGCCTACCTTCGCCTCCAGTGATTTTACGCGCTTCAGCAGGTCGGGGAGCTTATACATCGCTTGGTTTATGCGCAGTTGCGCCCGTGCCGGTCCGGCCGGGATCCCGAACACTGTCTGCCCATCAGCAACGTTCCCGGCGACACACGTACAGGCCCCAACGTTGACGCCGTTACCAAGGGTGATATTATCGCGAATTCCCACGTGTCCGCCCAGGACCACGTACTGGCCGAGCTTTGTGCTCCCGGCCACCCCGGTCAGTGCGGCCAGCACAGAGCCCTTGCCCAGCTGGACGTTGTGGGCGATCTGGACGAGGTTGTCGATTTTGCATCCGGGTCCGATGCGCGTGGCGCCGAACTTGGCCCTGTCCACACAACTGCAGGCGCCGATCTCCACGTCGTCTTCGATGATGACCGTCCCGATGTGCGGGATCTTGTGGTGCACCCCGTCCTGGAAATAGTACCCGAACCCATCCGTGCCGATGACGCTGTTGGGACCGATCCGCACGCGGTTACCGATCTTACAGCCTCCCTTGACCACGACGCCTTCGTGCAGCAGGGAGTTTTCGCCCAGCTCTACCCCTGTACCGATGACGACCTTTGCGCACAGGACGGTTCCGGTGCCGATCCGAGCGCCTCTACCGACAACGGCGCCGGGGCCAATGGCTACGTCGGGGGCGATCTGGGCGGAATTGTCCACTGCGGCGGTCTCGTCGGTGCCCGGCGGGGGTAGATCTTCGGGTTCCGCCAAGGCGCCCAGCAGGGCGGCGACAGCGGCCTGGACGTTTTCCACCCGGATCAGCGGCATGGGGGCCGCCTGCGGTAAGGCGCCAACAATCACCGCTCCAGCCTTGGACTTACTTACACGCCGTGCGCGCTTCTCGTCCACTGCGAACGTAAGCTCACCTGGCCCGGCCGCCTCGATCGTCGCAAGAGCTTCGATCCGGGCGGTCCCGTCGCCTTTGACTTGACCGCCGACGATCTTGGCGATCTGCTCAACTGTCAGCGGTAGTTTTACCATTGTGTATTGCGTAAAACATCAAATCCTAGTCTCGCCCCGCCCGCCTTGCAAGGCCCGACGTGACGAGGGCGGCGCCCTACTTGCCTCATCTGTCTCGGTCGCGATACACCTGATTCAGCCTCGCCAGAACGATCTCGGTAATATCCAAGCCCTCGTCGCTGTAAAGTACCTGTCGCCGACTGATTTGCGCGGCGAGGTCTTGCCCGGTTTCAGCCGAGATCGGTTCCCGCACCCTAAACAGCACCAGCTCAACGCCGCGCTCCTTGGCGACATCGGCGATGATGTTGACGATCTGCTCGTACATCTCCTGCGTGGCGGATTGATAGGATTTCATCATGATGGCTGCCTGGGCCTTTTCCCAACCTTCGTTCTCGTAACCCAAACGCCACATCTCCTCCAGGCGCTTCTTGTATTCCTCGCTGCCCTTGCGGAGGCCCTCCAGCTCCATCTGAATTGCTTCGAGTTTCTTGGCGCGGTGTTCCTTTTGCGCGTTGACCGTCTCGCGTTGCTGTGCGAGCTGGTCCCGAAAGGCCTTTGCCCGCTCGCAATTATTGAACACGTCCACCACGTTGCAGACGGAGATGCTCGTGCCCTTGGCCGGGGTGATCTGGGCGAACCGTGCCGTCGAGCGGTTCAGCAACGCCCCTGCGATTAACAACCCAACGATCAGAACCAAGACCTTGCGTGATGATTTCATCGTTTCGCTCCTGGAATACCGGATAAAAGCTTCATCTCATTGATTGTTCGGGCACAGAACCACCTTGCCCTCTTGGGGAATTGTAAACTCCAGGGCTAGGTTGTGGCAAGACAAGGTGTGAGGGCAAAGCTACGGGTGGGCCGAGCTGGGACGTTACCGGGCCTTACCGGGCAAACGTCAAAACGTCCAGCCGAGTGAGAAGCTGAAGATTTCGGTATCGTCCTCGCCGGCCTGGTTGATGGGGATCCCGAAGTCCAGGCTGATGGGTATCGGACCGAAGAACGGGACGGTCCATCGGATCCCGGCGCCGATCGAAGCGCGGTACGTGGTGATGGTGAAATCTTCTTCCACCGTTCCGGTATCCAGGAAGACGACGCCGCGAACTTGCCCTTCTCGCGGGGTCCCGACAATCGGGAAGGTGTATTCACACCCGGCGAACAGCATCGTATCCCCGCCGATGGCCTTGTTCGTGCCTTTGCTTCTGGGGCTTATACCTCGATACTCGAACCCGCGAATCGATCCGGTCCCCCCGCCGTAGAATCGCTCGAAGACCGGGGCGTCGCCGACGATATGCCCGATCGTGAATCTGGCGGCGACGATATGCTTACGGTCCAGGGCATCGACGTACACGGTTCGGTAGATGCGGTAGTCGCCGATTGCGCGGCCGAAGTTGAAGTCACCGACGAGCTGCTCGAAGCTTAGGTGGAACCTGTCGCCGCTCGAGGGCAGCCAGCGGCTGTCGGTGCGATCTTTGGTCAGCGAGCCCTTGATGCCCGTCAGCAGGTGATTCCCCTTATCCGAGATCACCTCGGGCGGGGCGTCGCTGTCCAGGGAGTCGATCTCGACGCCTTCGATCCGCCAGGCGAGCTCGCCGTACCAGCGGTTCTTGAAGCGATGCCCTACCGAAGCCACGCCACCGTAGCGGGTCTCGTCGAAGGTCTCCCGCTGGCGGGTGAACAGGAAGCTGTTGAGTCCGAGCGAATACGGGAGGTCGAACAGGTACGGCTCGAACCATTCGACGTTGAACCGCATCACATCGGTGCCGGGCTCGGCTACGATCCGCAGCGTCTGACCGGCGCCCTTGAACGACTTACCCCGAATAAACTCCGACCACGACTTCGGCCAGCCGAACAGGTCGAAGTTTCGCTGCGTGTAGGATATGCTCCCGACCAGTCCGTCCCTTGTGCTCAGACCAGCCGCCAGGGCGACGTGGGAGGTGTCGCGTTCTTCGACTTCGACAAGGATGTCGCTTACGCCGGGTCCCTTACCGATTGGGCGGATCTGCACGTCACTGAACAGCCCGGTCTCCAGCAGTCGGTGGCGCGATTCCGCCACCGCCACCGTGTTAAGCAGCTGATCGGGGAAGACTCGCATCTCGCGGCGAATTACGCGAGCTTGCGTCTCGGTATTCCCGCGTATCGTGATTCGCCCGACCTTGTACTGTGTTCCCTCATCAACATCAAAGATCAGGTCCAGCAGTCCCGCCTGGGCCTTGTAGACGTACCTCCCGTCTACGCTCGTGTCGATAAAGCCCAGCTCGCCGTACGTTTCCCGCACCTTCTCAATGTCGCGCTGCATGGCCAACGTCGTGTAGAACTCGCCTTGGCGCAGCTTGAGGCGCCGGGTGAGTTCCTCGTCGGTGAAGATGGAGTTCCCCTCGAAGCTGGTGTCGCTTACGACGTAACGGGCGCCCTCATCGATGACGAACGTCAGCCTGACCAGCTTCTTATTGTTGGAGAACTCCAGGATCCGATCCACCTTCACATCCAGAAAGCCCTCCGAGATGTATACGCTTCGTATCATGTGGACGTCTTGTTCGACCTGCTCCATGTCGAGCTTCCCCGGAGAGACCGGAAGTCCGGACACCCAGAAGCCTGCGGCCGAACCGACCTTCAGCGCCAGCTTCAACGACCCGAAGTACTGGTTTCCGCGGAATGCAACCTTCCGCAGATTCACCTTGGGCCCTTCGACGATCCGATAGATAACCTCGTTGCGCTGCGCGAGGGCGTCCTGGTCGACGGTGA
>DAOVQV010000197.1 GCA_030628445.1 Phycisphaerae bacterium
CCTCTGTGATGAACGCCTCGGTGTCGGACACGTATCCAGTGATGCCTATGGCGGCGCTTACATTATGGGAGACAAATATCTTTGGTACCTTAAGAATGGCAAGGCAAGACGCGTAACCGAAGTCAGTCTGTCGGAAATCAACCCGGAGGACCATACCCCAACCACAGCTACTCGCCTCTGGTCTGCGCTTCGTGGTTATGAGCCCCTGCAGTACAGTCCTGGATTCGGTAGCGAATACGAGCAAGACTACAGCGAGGACAGCTACGATGACGAGTAGCCCAGCGGAGACTTGGTACATGCGAAACGCACCGCAAGGGCTTTCACAACAACGCTTTCACACTACCCCGAATGAAGGGTTCTCCGGGCCCGTCGGCGTCGATGACGGCCATCCGACGCGGTGAGATAAGGTTAGCTATCGCGTTTGGCGTAGGCGGCAGCTTCGCCCATCAGGCGGATCGCCGTGCGGATGGCGTCAAGCTCCTCAAAGGCGTAGGAGACGCGCAGCTGCCGCCGGCCCAGATGGGAAAGCTCTCCGCCCGGATGGACGCAGTGCTCGCCGGGTATAAAAATGACGCGCGGCCTTTTCGCATCGGTGGGCCCGTCGATGCCCGTATCGCCGGTCGTGCGGGTCAGGTACTTGAAGAACGCCGATTCCTCGTGCGTCTGGACGCTGCGGAAGGTCAGGTAGAAGTAGAAACCAGCGCTGCCCCCGCTTACTGACTCAAGCTCGTCGCAGAGGTATTCATCTACCCAGCCGCGGACCGCCTGGGCCTTCTGGCGATAACCCGCCCGGACCCTCTGAAGCTGCCGGAGAATCTCATGGTCCAGCAGGTAGCTTGCCACTTCCTGCGTTATCAGCGGGGCGCTGAACCCGGCGTCCGAGGTCCGCTGGACCAGTGCCCGCATGAAGGGCCCGGCGGTCCCGATCATGTACCCGATGCGAAGGGCCGGTGCGAGGACTTTCGACAGCGTCCCGACCTCATAGACGATCCCGCCCGGATCGTGCAGCAGACCCGACTCCAGCAACCCCACGCCCGGGTCGTGAACGAGGTCTTCATAGGCCCTATCGAAGATCACCGGGACCTTGCGGCCGAGACGTTGTGAGACCCTCCACGCCGCGGCTATCAGCTCACGCCGGCGGTCGTTCGAAAGGATCACACACGTGGGGTTGTTGATCGTCACGACGTAGAAAAAGCGGATCGTCTCCGCCCGGTCCCCGATCGCCGCGATCTTTTCATCTATTAGTTCGGTCCGCAGCCCGTCCGCGTCCTCCGGGACGGTCACCAACTCAAAGCCCAGCCGCTCCAGCATGTTCGTGTAGATGTAGTACATCGGGTCCGACGTCACGACGACGCCGGGCGGGAGCGTATGGGCGACCGACTCCAGCAGGCTGGTCGCCCCATTTGGACCGATGATGACCTCCCGCTGGGCGAGTGCGGCCTCCGTCAGCCCTCCGACGCCGTTGTCGATCAGGTAGCGGCGGATCGAATTGATGAGGTTGTCCGACCCGGCCGCTGGGCCATAGTTGAGCGACTGGCGGTATTCTTTGGGCTGGGCGAGGACCTCACCAAGGGCTTGGCGGATTTGCTCGGAGGGAATGGTCTTTTCGTTTACGTACCCGACGCCGAGGTTGATGTCCACCCCGTCGCGGAAGTCCGTGGCGAAATGGGTCATCATCCGGTTGACCGGCGACGGCGCGCTGGACGCTTCGCCATAATCAGAAAGGAGGATTTCGTTCATTTTCATGTTGCGGCGCCTAGATCTGCTCGAAGTACCGACGGCGCTGCCAGTCGGTAACGGCACAGCGGTAAGAACGAACAGAAGATTCTAGTCGCCCAGAGGCCAAAAAGCCCGCTCGACCCGCCGTTTTGTGTGGGAAGTGCCCCTCCGCAGCAACCCCGCCGCCGCTGGCCACGTATTGTGCCCCAGTGACAACAAACCTTGCATGTGGGTGGCGTTGTTGGGATGATGCACTGAAACCGGGCCGCCCGCAGCGGGGGTCTGACGCGTATGCTCAACGCGTCATGGCCCGTATTGTGGGAGCTTGAGGGTGCCGAATGGGCACGACCTTGGTGCAGAAAACCGCTTTTGACAACGAAAAATACCTCAACGAACAGACCAAAGCGATCCTCGAACGTGTCGGTCAGTTCGACAACAAGCTGTACCTGGAGTTCGGGGGCAAGCTGCTGTTCGATTATCACGCCGCCCGCGTGTTACCGGGGTTCGATCCGAACGTCAAGATGCGCCTGCTCAGTGAGCTGAAGGACAAGGCCGACATCATCCTGTGCATCTACGCCGGGGACATCGAGCGCAGGAAGATGCGGGCCGACTTCGGGATCACATATGACTCGGACGCATTCAAGCTCATCGACGATCTGCGTCAGTGGGGTCTGGATGTGGCGGGGGTCGTGATCACGCGATTCGAGGACCAACCGGCCGCGATCGGGTTCAAGACAAAACTCGAGCGGCGCGACGTGCGAGTCTACACGCACCGGCCGATCAAGGGGTATCCTGCCGACGCGGATCTGATAGTCAGCGACGACGGATACGGCGCCAATCCATACATCGAGACCACGCACCCGCTGGTGGTGGTGACCGCCCCGGGACCCTGCAGCGGGAAGATGGGTACGTGCCTCTCGCAGGTCTACCACGAGTATAAGCGCGGCGTGCATGCCGGGTACGCCAAGTTCGAGACCTTCCCGATCTGGAACTTACCTTTGCGGCACCCGGTGAACGTCGCCTACGAGGCCGCCACGGCCGACCTGCACGATGTGAACATGATCGACCCGTGCCATTTGGATGCCTACAACGTCCGGGCCGTCAACTACAAGCGCGACGGGGAGGCCTGCCCTCCCTTTCGGCGCAGCCTCGCCAAGATCACCGGACCCGGCCCCGCCTACAAATCGCCGACCGACATGGGGGTCAATCGGGCCGGATCTGCGATCGTCGACGAGGCGGCAGCGGCCCAGGCCGCCAAACAGGAACTCATCCGCCGGTACTTTCGCTACGCATGCGAGGTGGCGATGGGGATGGCCGACCGCGACGTGGTCGACCGCGTCCAGGTCCTGATGGAAGAGTTCGACGTGCATCCGGATGATCGGGCGGTGGTCGGTCCGGCTCGCCAGGTAGCGGCCTCGACCGAGACCAAACAGCGCAAGGGCGACCATGGCGTCTTTTGCGGAGCGGCCGTGCAATTACCGGACGGGAAGATAGTGATAGGACGGAACTCGCCGCTGATGCACGCAGCCTCCAGCCTTGTCCTGAACGCCGTAAAGGCCCTGGCGGAAATCCCTCAGCGCCTGGACCTGCTCAGCGAGAACATCATCGAATCGATCGCCACACTGAAAAAAGACACGCTGAACCGCGACTCGATCAGCCTCGACCTGGAGGAAACGCTTATCGCACTGTGCATCAGCTCGACGACCAACCCGACCGCCCGGGTGGCGATGGAGCAACTGAAGAAGCTTTCCGGCTGCGAGATGCACATGACGCACATCCCGACGCCCGGAGATCAGACGGGTCTGCGCCGCCTGGGCGTCAACCTGACCTGCGATCCACACTTCGCCACCGACAAGCTGTTCGTCTCATAGGCACGTCCCTACGAGCAATGCAGGTGTTTCTCGACCAACTGTTCGGCGATGCTCTGATCGCCGGCCAATTTCTCCTGCAGGCCCCGATCATCATGCACCTTGAGGGCGTTCGCCGTCTGATCGATCAGATCCGCAGAGAATACCGACTCGGCCTCGTAGACTGCTCGGTCTTTAAGCAGCCTTTCGGCCGATTCCCAACAAGACGCCGGGAGCTTGGGCAGCTTGTCACGAACGGCCTTTTGATCGTCATGGAAGATGTTCACGTCAA
>DAOVQV010000242.1 GCA_030628445.1 Phycisphaerae bacterium
AAACCAATGTGCAAAAGAAAAACGCCCACGGTCCATCGACATTAAACTAATGTGCAAGAGAAATGCCCACGGCCAGCTGGTCGTGGGCTTTGCAGCCGTGGGCTTTGTATGTCCGCAAAGAAATTCTTCAACTCCCCGCGTTCGTTACGGCTCACCGAGGCCCTGGGCTTTGCAGGTCCGCAAAGAGATTCTTCGACTCCGCGGGGCTCGTTACGGGACGGTTATCAGTTGCAGCGCCGTCGGGCCGGACGTCCCGTTGTTGCGGCAGATCACCTGGTCCGTCGGGGTTACCTTACGGTCGCGATTGAAATCGCACGCCTCCGTAATCCCCGCGGGGTTCACGCTCAGCGTGTGCGGGTTGTTTCGCACCGTGACCTCATCTGTGGGCGTCACCTCCGCATCCCCCGGCGAGTTGCCCGTCTCGCCGATCGCGTTTCCGAAATAGAACACATCCGGCGCGGCCAGGCCCGTATTCGCCGTCGCCAGCACCGTCACCTGCAGCCACTGTTTTTCGATGACGTTGTCCGTCCAGATGATCGTTATCCTATCCGATCCGCCCGCGCCATCCCCTGCCCGGACGGTGATATCACTCGGCGCCGGCGCCGCAGACCACCCGGCGGGGTTGGAATCGTTACCAATCGTGAACGTGAAATCGGACCCCGTCGGCGTGCCGAGCAGTCCGTCGATATCGACCATCAGTCCGTTGATTCCGCGCCAATAGCTGGTGTAGTTGATAAACGCCCCCGTGCCTCCCGGCAGCAGCGGCGTCTTGTCAGTCGCAATCGCGCCGTCGTCGGATGCACTGGCGCCCGGGTCGTGTCCGTCGAAGTAGCAGTTGTTGTAGAAGACGTATCGTCCCGCGACCGTCGCGGCCGGGGCCGAGTACTCAAACGCGCCCAGGTCCGGAGCGGAGCCCTCATACAGCAGCGCGATGCCCTGGAACGGATCGCACGTGACGTCGCGATCGAGCGTAAGGGTGTTGCCGGCGTAGTCGACGTCGACGATCTGGGCGATCTGGTCGGAACCTTCCAGGCGGATCCAGTCGCCCCCCTCGCCTTCGATGTCGTGCCCGTCGCAGAAGGGGCTCGGGTCGACTACGAACAGCGTCCCTACACCGCTGTCGAAGCCCTGCGTCAGGTAAGTCCCGGCGTCGATCATCGGGCTGGATGGGCTCAGGTGAAAATCATGCGAGTCGGCGTCGACGAACTGCGGGTCGACCTCGATATTACCCTCGAAAACGCCCGGATGATGCGCCTCCCACCAGGTAAGCTCGTGTGTGGGGTCAACGAGAGCGGAGCACGTAATTACATCCTGGCCCGGCGTTTGGCAGATGATGTTGTTCCGCTCGAAACGGTACCCTATCAGCCGCCCCGCCTTGATCTGAAGAGGCTCGGCGCCATCGTAGTTGGCGAAAAGGATGTTGTTCTTATAGAGGTTGTCCGCGTACGTGTGTGTGAAGGCGGGTGTCCCGGCGATCCAAATGCCGCTGCGCCCGTTATTGTAGAAGACGTTGTGGTAAATCCGATTCCCGTAGTTCCGTGACGCCTCCGGCGGCGCGCCTGGGGGGCACTGGCTGCCTTCCCACAGCCCGGCGCTGATCCCCACACCCTCCATATCGTAGAACAGGTTGCGACGGATGATGCTGTCCTGCCCGCAGTACTGGATCCCGCTGTAAGAATTGGTGCCCGGGAACGGGGGGACATAGTCGAACGTGTTGTCCTGGAAGACGTTCCGTTCGGTCATTATCTCCAGGCCCAGCTCGCAGATGTCGTATACCTCACCGATCTTCTGAACGGGGTTGGTGAAGTAGTTATCGCGGATGATGTTGTAACTCCCGCCGCGGATCGCAAAGCAGGCATGCATGGCGTAGATAATGGAGTTCCCGGCGACCAGGTTGTGGTTGGACCGCCGGATCGTCAGGCTGTCGCCGCCGAGACTGCCCGAATACTCGATCAGGTTCCCGAGGATCTTGTTGTGGTGGGAATCATCGAGGTAGATTCCGCTTTTTGCGCCGCCGGACGAGGTGCAGTAATCCATATGGCAGTTCTTGATGATATTATGATCGCTCGATATTATCCAAGCGTGCTTGTTGACGCCGTCGGTTGTGATCCCGTCGACGACGATGTAGTTCTTGAACCACAGATAGATCCCCGGCTCGACGCCGCCGGCCAGCTTGACCAAGTCGCTCTGGTATCTTAGATACGTGATGTACTGACCGGGCGCCCCGCTGTTGAACGGCGCGATCTTCTCGTTGTACGTTCCGACCTTGATGATCACCGTGTCGCCGGCCACGAGCGTGCTGTTGGCCTTGGCGATGGTCTTCCAAGGGGCGCCCTCCGTTCCCGAGTTCAAGTCGCTGGCCGACGGGTCGCTCCCAGCGACGTAATAGGTGGTCCCCATCGCCATCGAGGCGCACAGACACATCCCCAGCGCAATGATAAGGCATACCTTCGACATGATCTGCTCCTTCACAATGGCCCCCCGACAAAACGCCCATCGATAACCTACACTTCCCTCGACACATACCATACCCGAAGCGGCCCGAAATTTCAAGGTCTTCTGGTGGCTTCGCACGTTGTGTCGCCAGTGGAAATTCAAAGCGCCCGGCTGTACGCGGAGGCGTATACTTGATATGTGCCGCCGGATGAACAACTGACAGCCGATGTCAAGGCCCTGGCCGCCCAGGTCGGCTTCGCACGCGCAGGCGTTGCGCCAGCCCGGGCCCTGCCCGACTTTATCACGGCCGGGTACGAGCAGTATCTGCGCAGCGGATACCACGCCCAGATGGACTATCTGGCGCGGGATCTCGACAAGCGATTCCGCCCGAACCTGCTGGTCGATGGCGCCCGCAGCGTGATATCCCTCGCCGTCAGCTACTCGCCTTCCCGCCCCGACGAGCCCGGGGCGTTTATCGCCCGCTACGCGCGCGGACCGGACTACCACGACGTGCTCGCCAAGCGCGCCCGCCGCCTGATGGACCGAATCGCCCAAATCGCCCCCAACTTCGCCGGCCGTGCGTTCGTAGACGCCGCACCCATCATGGAGCGCAGCCTGGCGGCACTGGCCGGGATAGGGTGGATCGGCCGCAACGGGGCCCTGATAGCACCGCACCTGGGAAGCTACATTGTCCTGTGCGAGATCGTCTGCAACTTACCGCTCGCCCCCGATTCATCGCTGCCCTCCCAGTGCAACGACTGCGATGCGTGCGTCAGGGCCTGCCCGACAGGCGCGTGCATGGGAAACTGCATGGTCGACGCGCGG
>DAOVQV010000309.1 GCA_030628445.1 Phycisphaerae bacterium
CTCCGCCAGTTCGCCCAGGCCGAAATGCGCCTTGGCGACGGCCTCGTTTTGGTCGGGAAACTCGCTGATCGCCCTGCGGTAGTACTCGGCGGCCTGCTGAAGAGGCGATTCCAGCAGCAGCGCCGGTGAGGTAAGCTCGCCTGCTGCGCCCTGGCGGGCGCAGACGGCCCCGGCGTATACGCAGGAATCGGCGGCGATTCTCCGATTGTCGTCCTGATCCGCCAGGCCCCTGAACCCGGCCAGCAGATCGTCCAGATTAGCGCTCGGATCGAACTGCTTTGCAACCAAGCGATCGTACTTGGCCTGAAGTTCCTCGGCTCGCTGCCGGGTCTTGCTGCGGGAGTACAGGACCACCAATACCACCAGCGCGACGATGAGCAGTCCCCAGGCGATGTACGTTCCCCACTTCCTGAAGAACTCGACGGTCTTACCGATCTCGGAGGCAAGGACATTCTGCTGCAATTCGTGACGGCGTTTGGCTTTCATGTGCTGCTCAACTCGGTTCTTACTTTTTCTTTTTAGCCCCGGGGGGCGTGGGAATCCGGCCGCTCGTCCACAACACAATATGGAGGCGGACTCCCTTCAGAAGTCCGCCGCCGCTCAGGACGACTCTGCAGCGCTCGGTTTCCTTCTCGAAATCCAGCACCACCTCGCCCTGGATGAACATGTCCGTCACCAGGACCCAGCGGCTTCGCGGCATCTGTGCCTTGTAAAAGCGAGCGACAGCGAACTTATCGTCCTTGCCCTTGTAGACATGGTCGACATACCTCGCGCCGGCGGCTGCGAAGCTGCGGGACTGCCCTTCATTCAACTTAAACCCGACCGGTATCGGCAGATCGGGGATGGGGGGACGCTTCTGCGCCCACAGCTGGTCGTCGGGCTGGGACTGCTTCTCCGCAGCACCAACTTGCACGCCTGTGTCCTGCTCGCACCCGGCGCCGAGAAAAACCGCCATCGCCGCCAAGCACACCCCAAAAAGCACCGCACATCGTCTCGCCGTCATTTGCGACCTCCCTGCCGCTTTCGGCATTGATCGCACTTGGGCCGCAAGGGGACTGGACCTTGCGACCCGCGAAAAAGTAAGCTCACTGAAAGGCCCAAAGTTGTCAAGCAAATTTCGCTGTGGCGCACTGCTTGCTTATCGGTCAACCCTCCGCCGACAGACCAGCGGATATCGCCGCGGGCGCATCGACTCGCCCTTCGGTGGAGCCGCTCCGGATGAAAGTTATTGTCAAACCCGCGGGCGATCCGTAGTTTGTTGTCCATTGCCACGCCCGCCCGGCGGGCGATTGGAGATACGACGTGATCGCCGTTTTGAATCTTTTCGACATCATCCCCGGGAAGGAAGCCCAATACGCCCAGTACCTGCGCCGCGTCCAGCCGATCCTCGACCGCTACGGGGCCCGGGTGCTTCTGTACGGGCTGACGAAGATGATCTTCACGGGCAACTACACGCAGGAATACTGCGGGCTGATCGCATACAAGGAGCTGGGCGACCTGATGAAGCTTTCTCGCGATCCGGAGTTTCTTCAAATCGTCCCGCTGCGGGACAACTCGACAAGCAACTACGTGCTGACCGCCATCGAGGATTTCGAAACGATGAACCACGCAGCCGAATACCTGGAACAGCAGGCGAGCAAATCCGCCGGCGGCCGGGCGCCTCGATCCGCAAGGAGACAGAACCCGTGACGCGATCCGACAATGTCAAGAAAGGTCCCCAGCGCAGCCCCCACCGATCCCTGCTGAAGGCGACCGGCCTGACGGACGCCGATATCCGCCGCCCGTTCATTGGGATCATCAACAGTTACACCGACATCGTCCCCGGGCACGTACACCTCGACGCCGTCGGCGAGTTCGTCAAGGACCAGGTCCGCTCCGCAGGCGGGACTGGGATACTGCTGAACACGATCGCCATCTGCGACGGGATCGCGATGGGACATTACGGGATGAAGTACTCGCTTCCCTCTCGCGAGTTGATCGCCGACTGCGTGGAGGCGATGTGCGAGGCGCATCAGTTCGACGCGCTCATCTGCATCCCCAACTGCGACAAGATAACGCCGGGTATGCTGATGGGAGCGCTGCGCGTCAACATCCCGACGATCTTCGTATCCGGCGGGCCGATGGAAGCCGGGCGCGTCGCCGGGCGCGACGTAGACCTGATCGATCAGTTCTACGCCGTCGCCCACCTGAAAACCGGCGCGATGTCCGCCCGCAAGGTCAAGCAATTCGAGGACAATACCTGCCCCACGTGCGGGTCGTGCAGCGGTTTGTTTACGGCCAACAGCATGAACTGCTTATGCGAGGCCATCGGCATGGCCCTTCCGGGCAACGGTACGACCCTGGCGACAAGCCCTGCCCGCATGCAACTGTTCGCCACGGCAGCGGCGCAGATCATGAAGATCGCCAAACAGTGGGCGCGCGGCGGGTGCAAGAGCACCTACCCGCTGC
>DAOVQV010000079.1 GCA_030628445.1 Phycisphaerae bacterium
CGCCCCGAAAGGCTTCAACAATATCCCCGGCGCGACTCGAACGCGCAACCTCTTGCTCCGGAGGCAAGCGCTCTATCCATTGAGCTACGGGGACCTCGCGACAACAGGACAATTTTCGACTCCGACGGCCCAAATGTCAACGTTTGCACGCATGCCGTCTGCTTTCGAACGCCGGGGCGGGGCGTTAGAATACGCATCATGAAGTACCCCGCCATAAAGCGTCGCAAGACCCGGCCGGTGCGCGTCGGGTCGGTTACGATCGGCGGCGACGCGCCCGTCTCTGTCCAGTCCATGACGAACACGCCGACGCGCGATGTCGATGCGACCGTCGCGCAGATCGAACAGCTCGCCGGCGCCGGCGCGGACCTGGTCCGCGTCGCCGTACCGACAAAGTCCGACACCGCCGCACTGGACCGGATCATCGCCCGCTCGCCGGTTCCCATCATCGCCGACGTGCATTTTCATTACGCCCGGGCCCTGGAGGCGATCGCCTCCGGCGCTGCCAAGATCCGTCTGAACCCCGGTAACATCGCCGACCGCAAGCAAGTCCTTCGCGTGATAGAAGCAGCCGCCGACGCCGGGATCGCCATTCGCGTCGGGGTGAATGAAGGCTCCATCGCAGATCGCCACGACCCCGCCGTCCGCGCCGAGCAGCTCAAGTACCCGCTGGATGAGCTGATGGTCCAGAAGCTGGCAGAGTATCTGGAAATATTCGACGAGGCCGGGTTCGAAGATCTCGTCCTCAGCGCCAAGAGCCACGACGCGTTCACGTGCGTCTGTGTGAACCGCCGTCTCGCCGAGCGATGGGACTGGCCCATTCACCTGGGCCTCACGCACGCCGGGACACCGCAGACCGGCGCGATCCGATCAGCCGCTGCGATAGGGACGCTGCTGGGTGAAGGGATCGGCGATACGATTCGAATCTCTTACGCCGGCGATCCCGTTGAGGAAGTCAGGGCAGGCGTCGAGCTTCTGGCGAGCCTTCGCCTGCGACAGCGAGAGGGCATCGACCTGATCGCGTGCCCCACCTGCGGGCGGGTTCAGATGGACCTGGCGCCGATGGTCGAGCAGGTCCGCCGGCAGCTGGGGGACATCAAAGAGCCCGTCACCGTGGCGATGATGGGCTGCGTCGTCAACGGACCCGGAGAGGCCCAGGGCGCAGACGTCGCCATCTGCGCAGGCGAGGGCAAGGCCGTCCTCTACCGCAAGGGAAAGAGAATCCGAACGATCGCGGCGGAGCAGATCGTCCAGACCGTCGTAGACGAAGTGAAAACACTGGCTGGCAAATCAAAGAAATGAAATCCGCCCATTGACATATTTCAGGAGACACCGAAATGGCCATTAACATTCACGCACACATCCGGCCAGAGCACGACATCGACGAGCGCGTAGCGTTCTACCAGCATCCGGATATCACGCACACCGTCCTGTTCGGTGACGACGATCAGGCCCAAGCGGCGATGAAAAAGTACCCCGACTCGATCATCGCCTTCGGGACGGTCCATCACCCCACACCCACAACACCCGAGACGATACGCCAGTTCGTGGACCGCGGGTTTAGGGGCGTAAAGATCATCTGCCTGCGGCGGCCTTACGACGACGTCGAATTGTTCCCAATGTATGAGGCCATCGCCGAGGCCAAGCTTCCCATCCTGTTCCACACCGGATACGTCTCATCAGAGCGGCGCGACCCTACGCTTACCCAAAAGCCCGAGAGCATGTTGTTCATGCGGCCGGGGACGCTTGATGCGATCGCGCGGGGGTTCCCCGACCTGGTGATGATCGGCGCGCACCTGGGCTCGCCCTGGTGGATGGAGGCGTGCGTGCTGATGTGGAAGCACAAGAACATCTACTTCGACTTATCGGGCGGGACCATACGCCGCCGCACGGCGGCCCAGTTGCGAGATCTGTTCCGTTGGACAGCCGGCGACTTCCTCTCCAAAGACGGCGACCGGCTTCACCCAGACATCTTCTCGAAGGTGGTCTTCGGCTCGGACAACCGCGACCCGGATGATTTTCTGCAATTCTACCGCAAGCTTTGCGACGTGGTCGAGGCCGACGACGCCACGCGGCAGAAGGTCATGACAGGCAATGCGGCGAAGATCCTGGGCTTAGGCTCTGTCTGAAAACTCGATCCTGGCTTCGAGCGCCTGCACGAGCCTCCGGCGGCTGACCGGCCAGTCAAGGGTCGGCTCCTCCAGGGACGTCGGGTAGGATGGGGCCTTCATGTACTGGAGTGGTTCTCTATCAGAACATGATGGTCAATCGGATTGATCTCGGGGCCGAGGGAGTACGAATATTCAGGACTCAATATCTTCGAAGCCGTGTTCTGGTCACTGGACTTGCATATACTGAGAGTCCAACCGCAAGAAGGATTTGGAAACTTCTACTCAGTGCGCACAACGGTGTCATCATAGCCCGCCTTCGCGTCCTCCCTGCCATCATCATCTTTCATGTTTACACCAACGGTGTACAACGTGTAGCCGTCCATGCGACGCGCATATTTCAGCGGGCTGTCCGTGAAACGATCAGATGGGACCTCCTTCAAATAACCGGGCGTCAACAAATCAAGCTTCGCCGGATATTCACCCCGCTCGCTGCGATACGCCGCGAGAGCTAGAGAGATTATGACCAAGTCCCTGTGCATCTCGACTTCTTGCCGAAAATGCACTGCTTTTGCCAACGAGGGGACGGCGACAGTTACTATGATATCCTGGACATCCCGTGTGAGAGCTGTCTTGTCCTGATTGGCGAGTGTGCCTCCTTTGGTGATGGCGCTTCGGATTAGGTCTACGATCTCCGTCTCTGCATTGCGGGTTCTTTCCGGTTTGTGGAACTTCCCCCACGTAGCCTGTCGTAGCAGCTGGAGCTCCTCTTCGACTCTGGAGGACTCGGCCAGGCGCGCCGCGTGGCTAGGTAGTTGAGCCGCTTTCACTTGACGATCAGACCACCGATTAACAAATCGCAAAACTGAGTCCCAGTCGATTCTGTCCCTGACCAAACACCACCAACGATCGCCAAGATCAGAACTGTCAGTCGAGGGTTCCTGTTCGAACGCTTCCGGGCTCATTCGCAACAGAACCACAGCCAAACCAAGGTTGTGACATCGCTGCGCCACATCAATGACTTCAGATATAGACGGCATCGGTGACAAAGCATGCAAATCAGATACGCAAGCTCTCGCCTGCGCAGCCGACAACTTACCGCTCAGTGCCATCGCAGTATCTGCGTAACATGCCGAGCGTTCATCGAACAAACCATACACGCGTTCATAAGTAAATGGTCCCTGGCTAACCAGACGAGCCAGCCGATGAGCCGTCAGCAAATCAGCCCAGGCGGATTCAATCTTCCCGCCGCCGACTCTTAGCATCGCTCGAGCACGCAGTGCTTGTCCAAGATCGCGGCAAGTGGCGACATTAGGAGACAGCACTGTGATAATTCCCAACGACTTATCCTGCGGGACAAGCGGCACGAAATAACGAGAACGCCTGGAAGCTCTTGCGACTATCGCAAGTGCCTGTTGATTTGCCTCAAGCCATTGAGCTACCCGAGGGAATTGCTCAGGTGACCAGGGCCCCGCCATTGCCTGAACAAGGTTCCCACGTATCGCCTCGCCGTCCTTAATCTTATGAAGTGGGATGAAACAGCCTTTGCTTCCTGCAAGGGGCAATACGTCGAGTCGCCTGAGCATCTCTTCGTGGTCGGCAGTATCTGGGAATTCCGGACCAATAGCTTCGATAAGTAGGGGAACTGCATTATTGTCCTTTGTTACTCCATCACCGTAACGCTCGTTGAGGGCCATCACATAGTCAATAGTCCCATCGGGGCGAAGCGGAGCCTGGAAAAACGTGGTTGCTTTTGCGATCGTCAGGTTGAGCGCGGTTGGCTGCGACCCCAGTTCGCTCTTGTTTGGTGGGTCCGCCCCCTTGCACTCGTTAAGGGAATACGCGCACCAACACAAACACCCCAGCAGCACAAGGCACCCACAAGATATGCGCTCGCTCATCTTCTCTCCCACTGTACGAAGTCCAACGGGACTATTTGGGCCTGACCATACTGCCATCTGAAACGACCCTCTTTCTACTTCAAGCAAGAGGTTACGTCAATCGTCCTCGATTGGGCATGGGGGCTTCTCAGTACGCGCATCAGCGAACTTCTTCATGGCGTCGAGCACCGCGTCAACGAACGCGCCCCCAAGCCTGCCCAGTGGAACGAATGGTGCAACCGCGGCAGCGGGAGCTACGGAAACCTGGCGCGCCTGCATTGCGACGTGGTCGAGGCCGACGACGCCACGCGACAGAAGGTCATGACAGGTAATGCAGCGAAGATCCTGGGCTTAGGCTCTGTCTGAAAACTCGATCCTGGCTTCGAGCGGCTGCACGAGCCTCCGGCGGCGTCGCCCTGCATCGACGATCCAAAGGATCGCCTGCTTCGCCCTCCTTGCCGGACGGCTCGTTCGCACGCTCTCGGGCCCGCGGCCGAGTCTTCAGACAGAGCCTGGACATTCAGTGATCGGAAAACGGAAGCTGGATGTATCGGCGGGGATTGGAGAAATTGGGGGCGCCTGCTGCGGGCGGCGAGGTTAGAGCAGTTTAAGATTTTCTGTACCGCTCAGGCCGGCTGCGGCGTCGGCCGGCGGCGGCGCCCTGCATCGACGATCCGAAGGATCGCCTGCTTCGGGCTTCTTGCCGGCCTCGTCCTCGCTCGACCTTCAGCAGGCACACTAAACCTTAAAATGCTCTAGTTCTGCGGTCTGTGCAGCCGGGTCGAGAAGTCACCGGCTGGAAACGCTTCGCCGGGCGAACGCGTCCGGACGTTCAGGTGGCGATACAGATACACGTGATCGGCGGAGACGTTGAACTGCTCCTGTAGCGTTCGAACCAACAAAAGCAACGCGCGATATTGCCTGCTCGACGGGGCGCGATCCGAGATATCTCCCATAAGGCAAAGCCCGACACTGTCGATGTTCCAATCGCGCCCGGCGGCCCAGACGTGCTGACCGGAGATCTGCTGCTTCCACAACGCGGTGACCACAACCGCTCCGGACTCGCCGATTACGAAATGGCACTGATCGGCTACGTTGCGACGTTCAGCTTGCGACCCATGCACCACGATATTGCGCCATTTCGTCGGCTGGAGGGGAATACTCGTATCAAAGACCGCTTCGACCGGACCCGGCTGGTTGCTGTCGGCGATTGCAGCGAACTGCGCCGGCGGACGGATGGGATTGGTCTGAAGGACCATCAGCGCAAGAGCACCGACCGTCATCGCGATCAGCAGTGCGAAGAGTACTTTGATCGTCCGTGATCTAACCATTTTGACAGAGTCCAGGCATCCGAGCCGGTTAATGTACAAGCAGTCGGTAGGTACATATCGATGGTAATCTAATGGGGGTATCGGCAAAGGGCAAGGTTCAAGGACAACAATTTGCCAAAAAAGAAAGATTTCTCCCGGCCGATCCGTCCACCCAAGCTACTGGGAGTCGTCCTGGCGCTGCTGGGGGCCGTCCAGCTCATTCAGCTCGATCAGTGCCAGCCGGGCCGCGGCCTGCTCGGCCTCCTTTTTGGAGCCTCCCCAGGCGCCTGGGAAGGTCCGCCCGCCGATCCGCACGCCGACCTCGAAGCACTTGCTGTGGTCGGGGCCCTTCTCATCCAGGACCTGGTACTCGGGAGTGGTGTTGGCGAACCGCTGGGCGATCTGCTGAAGCATGGATTTGTAATTTCTTTCGTGCTCATCCTTTAGCGCCTGTTCTATGTACGGGCGGACGTGCTGGAGCGTAAAGCTGCGGGCAGCTTCCAGGCCCCCATCGATGTGTATCGCCCCAATGACGGCCTCGAAGGCGGCGGCAGCGACCGACGTAGGCAGCCGACTGGGCTGCGGCATGCCCTTACCCAGGCGAATGAGCTCACAAATACCGAGCTGCGTGGAAATCGCCGCACAAGTCGTCCGCGAGACGACGGCGGATTTTATCTTGGTCATCTCCCCCTCCAGCAGCTGCGTGTGCTCGTCGTACAGGTAGTTGCAGACAACCATCCCCAGCACGGCGTCGCCGAGGAACTCCAATCGCTCGTTGCTGAGAAGACGAGCGGGCGCGACCGAGGCGTGCGTCAGGGCAAGTCCCAGTAAATCGGGATCCTTAAACCGGTATCCGATAAGCTGTTGGCATTGGTCCAACGTGTCTTGTTTCACTGACCGTGCCCCGATCGTCTTGAACATCCCGCCGCCGGTGTGGGCTGGAAATGAGATGATAAATTGCCATAGGTAATCAACACAAGAAAACTCGCCATGGCCCGTCACTTTATCCCATCCGCCCGGCCCTTGTCAATTCTCACGGTCGAAAGCCGACCGAAAGTCACCGCGCCACACGGTCCGGCGGTTGATTTATCCGCCACCCGCCAGGTAACATACGTGTGATGGACTCAACCGAAAAGATAGCCCAAGTGGACCTGGCACAGATGAAGATCATCCACTACGGCGACCCGCGCCTCACCGAGCGGGCCACGCCGATCGAGCAGATCGATCAGTCCGTCCGGGCACTTGCCCAGCGGATGTTTCAGATCATGTTCGCCGCCGGCGGTGTGGGGTTAGCGGCGCCGCAGGTTGGCGTCACCGTGCGGATATTCGTGGCCTCACCGACAGTTAGCCCCGACGACAGGCGCGTTTACGTCAATCCGCGAATCGTCTCGGCCGATGGGTCGCAGCAGTTCGACGAGGGGTGTCTGTCCGTCCCGGGCGTCACCGGTAAGATCAAACGATTCCATACAATCACCATCGAGGCGACCGGCCTGGACGGCGAGAAGTTCACCGAAACCGGCACCGACCTGCTGGC
>DAOVQV010000013.1 GCA_030628445.1 Phycisphaerae bacterium
AAGACCGAACCGAAGGAAAAGTACATCTTGGCAAGAAAGCGGGTGCGGATCGAAGACAGCAAACGAACACCCAGCCCGTAAACCCCAGAACGGTTCGATCAGCCGAGACGGGGGAGCAACTGCTTGGCCGAACACAGTCCATCTCGAAAGGAGCGATGACAATGCGCAAGATAACAACATTGGTGATATTGATCTGTGCAGTCGTGATTGTGACCTGTGCTGCGGGAGTCCGGGCCGACGCCGTCAGCGAAAAGCAAAAGGCACAGAACAAGCTGCTGGCCGAGCGGGCAGCCCGTGTCGACGCAATGCGCAAACTCGCCGAGCGCATCTACGGATTGATGATTACCTCCGAGACTTCCGTGCAGGACTTCGTAGCTGAATCAGATGTCATCAACTCCCAAATGAAGGCCTTCGTGCGCGGCGCCCGCCAAGTGGGAGTGGCCAAACATCTCGAAGACGGCACGTGCCAGGTAACCATGGAGATCACGCTGCAAGAGGTAATCGTTAAGCTCAAGAAGCTCTACAAGGAGCACTACAAAGGCGACAAGATCAAGATCAAGGATTTCGAGAAGATCACCGTCACCAGCGGCGAGAAGGTCATCCGCGAGACTGGCAGCGGCGCGCCGCGGGCGGAACTAATCGAAGAGCCGCTGGCGGAGATCACCGCAGACAGCCTGGACAGCTTCACCTACCTGACCGGTCCGGCCAAGACGTACTGGATGGCCCATTGCACCGCCCAGGGCCGGCTGATGGCCGTCCGCGCCGCACGGATCGACGCGCTGAGGCGCCTGGGCGAGAGGATCAAGGGCCTTACGATCACCTCCGAGACTTCAGTGAGGGATTTCGTAGCCGAGTACGACGCGATCGACACCGAGATGGTTGCGTTCATCCGCGGGGCCAGGGAGAAGGGCATCCGCTACCACGCCGGTGAGCTGATCGTGGAAGTCCGGATGCAGGTCACCATGCGGGAGCTGATCGTAGGTCTCAAGAAGTGGTACTCGGAACACTACAAGGGCAACAAGATTAAGATCACAGACTTCGAGAAGATCACCGTGAAGACCACCGACAAGACCATCCGCGAGACCGGAATGGGCGTCCCGCCGAGCAAGTACCTCAAGGACGTCAGTGTCGAAGAGGCGCTCATCTTGAAGACAGCTCAAAAGGCGCCGCCCTGGATCACACGGAAGCTGAGCGAGACGGGCAATGCGGCTGTCGATACGGAAAACCGCAACGCCGCACAGGCCAAGCTGATGGCGTACCGCGGGGCCGAGCTCGACGCCCGGAGAAAGCTCGCCGAGAAAATCGACGGACTGATGATTACCTCCAACACGTCTGTCCTCGATTTCGTTGCCCTCAACGATGAGATCGAAACGTCAATGCTGACATTTCAACAGGGAGGATACGTCATAGAGGGGACACAGAAGCTCCTGGAAGACGGTACGGCCCAGGTGACCGTCGAGATCGATCTGAAGCCCGTATGGAACATTGTGCTTTACTACCAGAAGAAGTTTTCCTTAACCATCAGATAGCGGAACAGTTATCTACATCCGGTACGGCCGCGGTGGCGGCGAGATAATCCGAACGAGCACCTGAGGAGACAACCGATGAAGGCGTTAAGGGCAGTCATTTCGGTGGTGCTGGTCGCGGCGGTCCTCACGATCGCTTCGGGCTGCACCCAGAAGGAAGTTGAGACGAAACGGGAAGTGGAGTGGGAGACCGAACACGTCGTCGACCAGGAACCCGTCGTCAAATAGCTTCCGCCGCCCGCCGCGTGCGGCTCAGCGGGGGGGCTTTCCAGGCACCCCGTTTGGTTGCGCATAGAAGGGAGCAGACCAATGCACAAACCGCTGCTGATAGCGTCGGCGCTTATCGCTTCTGCGGTCCTCGTCTTACCGGCAGGCGGGGCGGATATCACCAAGGTCGGTGAAAACCTGGTGGAGGTAAGCGTCAACGGAAGCGGAATGAACAAGGACGACGCACTGCGCGACGCCATGCGCAACGCCGTCGAAAAGGGCGCCGGGACGTTCATCTACTCACAGTCACAGACGCGGGACTTCGTGCTGATCAAAGACACGGTCCTGGCCCGTTCGGCCGGGTTCATACAGTCCCACGAGGTCATCTGGGGTAAGTATATGGACGACGGGACCTGCTCGGTCAGGATCAAGGCCGTCGTCTCCATCAAGGGCGTCGAGGACACCTGGGGCGTCGTGACCACGTTTCTCAAGCAGATGGGCAGACCGAAGATCATGGTCTTCATCCGCGAGAAAATCGACCGGGGCCTCGTGGAAGACTCGACCGTCCAGACACGAATAGAAAACCTGTTGTTGAAGAGCGGGTTCCTGCTGGTAAGAAAAGAGCAGCTGAAGGAAATCGACAAAAAGGACGCAGCAGCCGCCGTCGCCGAGGACAACCCAGCCAAGCTCCAGGCGATCGCCAAGCGATTCGGGGCGCAGCTGTTCATCTCCGGCGTCGCCAACGCCACAGCCGGCGTGAAAAAGGACATCCGCGGTGTAATTATCTACACCTACCAATCCGAGGCGAACGTCCGCTGCTATCGGTCCGACACAGCCCAACTGCTGTCCAGCATCCCGGGGTCCTCGACCCGCGGCGCCGACCGCGTCTGGCGATCCGCAGCCAACAGATCACTGGACGCCCAAGCAAAGCGGATCGCTCCGGCCGTGCGGGCGGACATCCTTCAATTCTGGCAGGACGTGCTTTCCGGGCGCGGCGAGATTCAACTGCACGTCGAGGGCGTGACGTTTAAGCAGTACACCGCGCTGAAAAAGGCGCTCAAGCAAATTAAGCAGGTAAAAGACGTCACGGCCAGGTTCGCCAACAACGTCGCGGAATGTTCCCTCCAGGCCGACGTCAACGCCGAGATACTCGCCGAAAAACTCGTCGAGGGAATCTCCAACCTCCAGATAACCGACGTGTCGCAAAACGTAATCAAGGCGAAGTACAACGAATAGGCGGGCGCGGCGGGGTCGATCCGGTCCGCCGGGAGGTAAGACCATGGCGCCGAACAAGGCCGCGTGGTTCGTGTGCGTAGTGTTGTGCGTCTTCGCGATATCCCAGGGCGTCTCGGCTCAGGACATCAAAGCGAAGCCCGTCGATAAGTGGGTCACCGCCGAGGCCGCAGCCGCCGGCGCCGACGAGAAGGCCAGGGACCAGGCCGTCGCCCGTGCGCTTCGCGCCGCGGTCGAGCAAGCCTGCGGCGTGTTCCTAAAGGCCCAGTCGAAGACCCGTGACTATAAGGTGGTCTACGACAAGATCTTCGCCGACACCGTCGGGTACGTGCGCGAGTACAAGCTCGTAAAAACCTACGTGCGGGACGGAAAGACCTACGCGAAGGTCAACGCCCGCGTCTCTACCCGCAAGTTCGCACAAGACTGGGCCGCCATCATACACACGGTCAACCAGGAGAACAACCCCCGCGTCATCATCGCCGTCGTCGAGGCGATTCATCAAAACACGTACGGACCCGTCTACGAGGTCAAGGAGGCGGGAATCGTCCAGGGGATTATCGAGAACTTCTTCCTGGCCCGTGGCCTTACGCTGATGGACAAATCCACCGCCCAGCAGATCAGCAAGCGCGACGTCCTTCTGGCGGTGATCAAGGATGACACCAAAGCGATCGCCGCATTAGGCGCCCGCTTCAAGGCAGACGTCGTCGTCATCGGCCGGGCGACCGCCAAGTTCGGCCGCCAAATCGAAATCGCCGAACAGAAGATGTACCAATACACCGCGACGCTGAGTATCCGCGCTATTCGCACCGATTCAGCCCAGGTGCTCGTCTCGCAAAGTTTCGGCCCGATCACGACGAACACAACGCAGCGGGCCGGCGGGGAGGATAAGGTGCTCAAAAAGCTCGCCGACCAGTCCGCCCCCAAGACGCTTACTGCCGTGGTGGAGGCCTGGTCCAAGCAGATCAACGTCGCACGGCAGATCCAACTGACCATCTCGGGGATGGATTATGCGACGTGGAAGGTCTTCGAGGCCGCTGCCGGGAAGCTCGAAGGCGTCCAGGCGCTGAGACTACGCGAGATCACCGAGGAGGTCGCCAACATCGACGCCGAGTACAGCTACTCCAACGAAAACCTCGCCGACCATCTCCTGAAGCTGACCGAGCCCAAGCTGACCGTCACCGAAATCACTCCCAACCGCATCAAGCTCAAGGTCGTCAAGTAACCTACCCGCTCCTGTCTACTATAACCGGCGCGATGGGGCTCCCGTCCTCCCGCGAGGTCCGTGCATTAAGACGATCCCGACCGGCCCAGTTCGTCACACCTGTCATAGAACTCGCGCATCAGGGCGGGGGTAACCTCATCAGACTTCACCGCCCGTATGTATTCGACAACCGAATCAACGTGAAGCTTCAACAGCGCCCGGCCCTTGGCGGGACTGGCGCTTGTGGCGTCGCCGGCGTAGTGGTCCGGATGGTCCGCGTAGAAGCTCACCGGGGTCTTGACGCCCGTCAAGTGCTTCAGCCGCCCCAGCGGGGCCGCCGCTTGCCCGGCCAGCGCCTCCATCTTCACCAGCTCCGGATGCGTACCCATCGTAAGGGACGTCTCCCACTCGCAGGCGTGCCCGCCGTACTCGGTGTCCAGGATCGCCTTCTGCTGCTCTTGGCGCTTCTCGTCCACGTGCCAGTCGGTCAGGTACACCGCGTAACTCTTGCGCTGGGCGAGCATGATCTGGCGAAGGTAATGCAGCAGATGCGTGTTACCGCCGTGGCCGTTGTAGACGATTATCTTGGCGAAGCCGTTCCGGGCGATTTCATCGCACACGTTCATCAGCAGCCTGACCGTCAGTATCGGGTCGATCGCGATCGTCCCGGGGTAACACCTCGCCTCGTGGATCTGGCCGAACCAGTGCGGCGGGAAGACCACGGCCGCTTCGGCCTCGGCGGCCAGGCAGCAAATCTTGTGGGCGTTAAGCCCATCGGTACCCAAAGGCAGATGCTCGAAGTGCTTCTCCAGAGCCCCGACCGGTAGGACACAAAGGCCCACCTCGTGGACCGCATTTTGCAATTTCGGCGCCGTCAATTGTTCCCATTGCATCGTTGAATCTCCTTCGCACTTGAAAGCTCATCGCCACCGGCCAAAGGGCCGTATTGTCAGATCGACCGGCTCGCCGCCGATCGAAACCGCCGCCGGGCGACTTCGCGCGTCGAACGGATCGCCGGCCCAGAGCACCAAGTCGGCGTCCTTGCCGCGCTGGATCGAGCCAAGCCGGTTGGCCACGCCGCAGATCTTGGCCGGGTTGATCGTCACCGCCCGCATAGCGTCCGCGGAGTCCAGCCCCTCGCGGATCGCCAGGGCGGCATAGACGTTCAAATACCGCAGCGGCGTCACGTCGGTATCGGCCGTAATCGCCACCAGCAGCCCGGCTGCCACCGCATCGCGAACGGCTTCGAAGCTCTTTCGCTGCACCTCGATTTTCGTCCGGACCATGAACGTCGGGCCGATCACCACGGGAATCTTGCGCCTCACCAGCTCCGGGAGGATGTCGCGGCACTCGGTAGCATGCTCGAAGATAAGTTTGAACTTGAATTCCTCGGCGATCCGAATGGCCGTGAGCATGTCCGTGCTGCGATGGGCGTGGCAGCGGGCGGGGAACTTACCGCCAAGCAGATCCACCAGTACCTCATTGCCCAGGTCGGTCTCAAACGGCTCCTTGGCGCGGCGCTTGCGCCGGTGGGCAAGCTTCTTGGCCGCGTATACCTGCGCGTCGGTCAGGGCTTTACGCATCACGGCCGCAGTGCCCATCCGAGTGCTGGGCATCTTCTTGAGCTCACCGTAGACCCTCTTGGGGTTCTCGCCGGTCGCCATCTTCAACCCCGCGTCGAGCTTGACGATCTGGGCGTCCAGCGAAGAAGCGACCGTCTTGACCATCACACCAAGCCCGCCGATGACGTTGGCGCTTCCGGGCGTCACATACGCGCTGGTCACGCCGGACTGGGCCGCCTCCAGCAGGGCGGCGTCCGTCGGGCGGAAGGCGTCGATCGCGCGGACCTGCGGGGTCACCGGATCGGTCTTCTCGTTGTAGTCCGCATCACCGGGCAGCCCGTCCTCGACTAATCCGGCGTGGCAGTGAGCGTCGATAAGCCCGGGCGTAAGAAGCTTTCCCTTAGCGTCGATACGCTTCGCCTTGGCGGGGATCTTGACACTCAGCCCGACCGCGGCGATCTTCCCGCCCCTCACCAGGACGCTACCACGCGAAATCCTCGGCCGAGTGACCGGGTCGACCGTTGCGTTGACAATTGCGAACATAACTCGCTCCTACTGGAAGCTCTGCTCAAAGCGACAACGAGACATCCCGAAGAATCGGCAACAGCAGATTGGGCCAAGAGACACTCTCGATAGACGTTACTCCAGCGTCTTGATGATCACAAGAGTGATGTCGTCCTCTTGGGGTTCGGTCCCGCGGAATTGATTGACTGCATCGACGACGGCGTCGTGGATCTGCTGCGCGGTCCTCTCGGCGCAGGCTGAAAGCACATCTCGCAGGCGGGCCTTGCCGAACATCTCGCCGGCGGCGTTGTGGGCCTCCCATATCCCGTCGGTTCCGATGGCGACAATGTCGCTGCTGTCCAGTGTGATCGGCCCGGCCTGGGTATGGGTTGCTTCGGTCAGGATCCCCAGCGGGACGCCGGTGTTGGGCAGATCCTCGAATGCCCCATCTCGGCGGCGAAGCCACAGCGCCGGATCGTGCCCGCCGGATGTCCAGCTCAGTGACCGGGCGGCGGGGTCCAGCACGCCGTAGAACAGTGTCATGAATCGCCCCTCGCTCGTATCTTGGACGAGGTGCTCGTTGAGCGCCCCAAACAACTCGCCCAGGTCCGAGCCATGCCGTGCCGCGTGCGACCGCAGCACGCCCCGGGCCGAGGCCATCAGCAGCGCCGCAGCGATCCCGTGCCCGGTTACGTCGCCGACGGCGATGCCCAGCTTGCCCTTGCCGATCTCGATCAGATCGATGAAGTCGTAGTAGTCCCCGCCGGTCTCGTCGCAGTAGACGCTCTTGCCCGCAATGTCGAAGCCGACCAGCTTCGGCGCCTCTTGCGGCAGCAGGTGCTGCTGAACTTCCATGGCCACGGCCAAGGCATGCTGCATCCGTTCGTGTTCGGCCAGTTTCGGTCCGGTGTCGTTGAAGACCTCACCAAGCTGCTGCAGCTCATCTCCCGTCCGGATATCGACGCGGGCCTGGTAGTCCCCCCCGGAAAGCCTCCTGGCGGCCTCGGCGAGTTGACGTACCGGCCGAGTCACCGACCGAGAGCTGACCAGCGCGATCACCGTCACCACACCTACAACTCCAAGCAGCGCCACACCCGTGTTCCGCAGACCTTCGATGGTCTTTCGCAGCACGTATTGCTCCGCCGAGACGGCCCGGGCAACGACCCGCTCATATGGGACTATGACCACAGGGAACACACCATGGCGGCCACCTGCGCCATAGGCCCAGAAGGCATCGTCCCCTCGGTAAGGCATCCGCCGCACACCGGCCCGGCCGGCCGTTGCTTCAGCCATCAACGCCTGCATCTGTCCGGTGTCGTCAGATTCCAGCACCTCCAATTCCACAGGCGCCCGCCAATCCCGACGGGGCTCACCCCAGCTCGCCTGGGCAAGGATCAAGAGCTTCCCTTCGCCCTCGGTGCCCGTCTCGCCGGGAAAGACCAGCATGGTTTCGGCCGATTCGGACCATTCGGCCGGGAGCTCAAGTTCACCGAAGATACCCCGAAGCGGCACGTCGATGGACGTGACTCCGGCGAACGTCCTGTCCGGCCGGTGAACCGGCCTCGACAACGTCAGCATGATCTGCCGCGTCGTCACATCCACGATGGGCGAGCCCCAAACGAAAGTCCCAGCCCCCTTGGCCGTCAGGTACCACAACCTCGTCCGCGGATCGTAATCGTCCGGGTATCCCCCGTGTCCGGGAAACGACGTGTGGACACCGGATTCCAGAGCAGTGTACTGCCAGTGGATCATCTGCGGATTCGTACGATACAGGAAACGGTAAACCTCGGGCATCGTTGACAGCCGGGCCAGGTCGGCGGCGACGGCTTCGGGTGCGGTGCCCCTGACGAGGAAGTACACTTGCCGGGTATAAGCAACCTGCATCGGGATGAGCCCCCCGTCGGGCCCGGCGCTGAAGTGTTTGGCGGATGCGGCCATGTCCGCAGGGACGCCGATCCCGGCGTCATAATCCTTCGACCAAAGCAGGTCGCTCGTTGCGGGCGGCTGGGCCGCCAGGCGGCGCTCGACCTCTCGCCCCTGGATGTTCAGCGCCAGTTCGAGGGCTTCTTTATTGTGGCCCAGGATGCGGCCGTAGTCCTGCACCGCGCGCTGAAGATACCGTCGGGCAGAGTCTGCCAGAACCTCCCGCGTCCCGCTAGCCAGGTGATTCCCGAGCCGGCGCGCCGAGACGCGATGCAGACCCGAAGCGACAATCAACGGCGCCAGCGAGATGCACAACAGCAGGATCAATAGCTTCCAGCGAATCTTCATGCCGACTCAGTCTAATTCTTGCGCGCGGCCGGGCATTTATCAATCCAAAGCGGCGCGCGCTGCCATTGTCGAGGGCCAGAGCAGTTAACGCTTCGCTGTAGCATCCCAGGAGCGGCTGCGGGGTCGCCTGGCGGCGTCGTGCTGCATCGACGATGCGTAAAGCATCGTCTGCTTCGCCCTTCTTGCCAGTCTCGTCCTCGCTCGCCCCTGGAACGCCACATCCAACCGTTAACGACTCTAATCGAACATCGTCGACATGCGAGCTCGATGATAGGCGAGCCGCTCATCCGGCGTCATCCGCCCGAAGTCCGGCGCCCCGTCCGGGAGCGTCGGATAGGACCCGCCGACGGGCGATTGCTGTCCGGCGGGCGGCGGCGCGCTGCGGGCGGCTGGGCGGACCGTTTGCGGTATGCTTGTCGTCCTCGACGAGCCTCCGTAGCTTACGGCCCCGCTAGTAAGCTTCATGTCGTCGGTCAGCGACCGGTAGGGTCTGATTTGCAGCTCTTGGAGCACTCCGTGGTAGGCCCGGACGGCCTCTTCGGGGGTAATCTCGCCGTCGGCTATCCAGCGCAGAAACTGGATGAAGCTCAGCTGATGTTCGGAGTTGTTGATCTTGCGGCCGAAAAGGGCGGCCCTCGCCCCGTACTTTTTCGCCTCGGCGAGCAGCTTGAACGCATCGTACGTCGTACCGGCGGAACCGCCCAGTATCCCCGGGACCAGGTGAGGATCGTAATGAGCAAGCTCCTCCATAAAGGCTGGACCGTGGTAGACGATCTTCAAGAACAACGGCCGGGCGGGCGAGGCCACCCCCGCCAGGGCGCGGACGATCAGGTCATTAAGAAAAGCGCCGATCTTGTCCGTCGCCCCGATCGCGACGGGAGCGTTGGGGTCGAAGACCTCCAGGAAATGGCGAAAGTGTTTCTGCTCGGCCTCGACGCGGAACTCCCTGTACGCCTCCAGCGACTGGCGGTCCAGCTCGACGTCGTTGTTGAACGTAATGCTATAGAGGCCCAGGTCCGCTCCGTGGGCCCGGTCATCGTCGGAGGCGCAAATCTCGCCGCATTGGGCATGGTCGATAAGCGCCGTGCGGAACGGCCGGGACGGCTGGGCCGGATACGCCGCGCAGCGGGCCACGTGGATGTCGGTAGTGTCGTTGGCCCGGATCGCCGGCGTTACGGTCGAATTGTCGAACACCCGCTGGCGTATTGTCAGCAGTTCGTTCGTCGAGACCGACATGAGCATGATGTCCAGCAGCCCTTGCAGCGTGTTGTGGCGGATGTGGTCGCGGTATTGGCCCAGGGAGCGGAACTGACCATCGGCGTGTTCGGGGCTCTTTCCGGGCGCGGCGATACCAAAGGCCATGTCCGCGTCCTTGGCGTCGGCCAGTATGAAGGCGTTGGAATCAGGATTCGCGTGGATCTCCGCCAGTTTCGCATCAAGTGACTTCTGCATGATTCTCGTTCCCGTCACATAGCTGCGGGCGCCCCGCCGCTTGGGAGGGTATCACTTACCGGCGCCCATAATCTGGATGATCTTATCTGTTATCACCTGTACCAGGCGTTCCATTTCATCCTCAGCGGCCCGGCGGCGGGCCGTCTCGCTGCTGGAGCCCAGCGGCGATCCGGGAATCTCCCTCCCGGCGACCACCGCCGGGTAGATTCGCTCGCCGGTCGGGAGTGGCTGCGGCTGGCCCGCCTGCGAGGGCGCGCCGGCGATGCCCGCACCCCGCCCATGACCGTCCTCGTCGGGGGTGTGCTGGGGGATCGCCCTCGTCGAGAAGCCCCGCAGAAAATCGTCGCTGCCCGACAAGGTGCACAACTCGCCGACGCCGTCGGTCCGCGGATCGTCGATGCCCATTTGCTGCTTGATCTCCAGCAGCTCGCGCACCTTGGGGGTGGGCAGTTGGCGAATGTCGCCCACCTGTTTGCCCAGCAGCAGGATATTGCAATACATGTCCAGCGTCTCTATGTGCCAATAGGCATGCAGCAGGTCCTTGTCACAGGCGACCACGCCGTGGTTGGACAGCAGAATCGTGTTGGCCTTGTTGCGCAGATGCGGGAGGATGCTCTCGGCGAACTGCTTGCTGCCGGGGGTGTCGTATTGAGCCAGCGGGACCCGGCCGATAAAGATCTCGACCTCCGGTAAGATGCAGGTGGGGATTTCCATCCCTGCGACGGCGAAGGCGGTGGCGTGCGGCGGATGGGCGTGGCAGACCGCGTTGATCTCGGGCAGTTCGTGAAAGATCTCCAGGTGCAGCAGGATTTCCGAGGTCGCCGGTAGGTCGCCTTCTATCTGCTTACCGGTATCGTCCACAACCGCGATATCGGTGGGTTTGAGAGATCCTTTGGAAACCCCGGTCGCAGTGCAAAGGTAGCGACCGCCCCCGAGACGATAGCTTATATTCCCGTCATTGGCCGCGACAAAGCCTTTGTCGTACATCCGCCGGCCTATCTCGCAAATCTGGTTCTTGATTTCCCATTCGCTGGGCATGTTCCCATTCCCAATTGTCTATAGACTGTGAGTTGGCTCACCTGTTACGATCGATTCAAAGTCGACTGAGTCCAAAATGCACGCATTGTAAGCGTCGTAGGGGACTTTCTTGGGCCAGAACGGCGCGGTCGCCTCGCGGCCTTCCACCAAGCCCACAACAGATCCCTCCCGGGCGCCGAGCTGATCGTAGAGGACAACCGTCTCCTCGTTGGGTCCGGCGGCGCCGCTAAGCGTACGGCGGTTGCAGGTCCGGACGATCAGTAAACTGCCCGGCACCAGATCTTCCAGGCAGCGGTTCAGCGTAACTTTCCCGATGACCTTTGCTATGCGCACTTCTTACGTCCCTTCCAATTCATCGATAGCAGCTGTTGCGACGTCGTATGAGCCGGTTACCATCCGGTTCGTAATGAATATCCGTGTCATCTGCCGCAATTCGTAAAACGTGGATAGTTCGTGCTCCAGGATCAGGACATTCGCCCCAATCCGCCGCACGCCCGCGGCTACGCTCGCCGGGCACGTGCCCTGGACCGCGCGGATACCCTTGATCTTATTGGCGATCACCATCGCCTCAGCCCCGTAGGGTATGACCGCCACACCCAGGATCAGCCGCCCGCCGCAGACGCCCTGGCACAACGTGCGAAGATTGACAATCCAGCAGTCGCTCTTGGAATATTCGGTGAAGCGAATTCCATCATGCCCCAACGCCCGAAGGATGCTTTCGACCTTGTCCGTGCGGCGCTCGACGACGATCCCGACAGGGCCCGCCGCCGCCCCAGGCCGGTGCGAGGCGACAGTCCCGCCAGCGGGTAAATCGCTGCGGGCTTTACTCGCCGGCCGCTTCGCCACAGTCGGTACACCTAGGCGCGTTATTCTCAGGCGGCGCCGGGCGGCCAGGTCCGCCGCGGCGGGAGTAAGATGCTCATTGGCTCCCAGCTCGACGGTGGAGCCCTTGGATCCGGTCAGCCTTTCGGTAAGCATCTCAGCCGTGATAAAGCGCTTGGCGGGTGGGAGGGCTTCGTCTGCGTCACGGTCCGGACTGTCGGGCGCCGCCAGCGCCGGTATCTGCGAGGGGGGGGGACCACTGGCGAAGGCGGTGGGCGCCTCCGGGCCGGCGCCTAGTGCGGCCAGAACTTCCTGCGCGATCCTGTCGGTAAGTTTCGGATCCAAGTTGCTATTCCTCGTCGCAGATTCCGACAACCGTCCAGCGGACGGGCGAGTTCGTGTCGCCCACCATTTGGCGAGCGCCTTTACCGTCGTTGCTGATCAGCACCTTATCGCCCCGCCCCGCCCCCAGCATGTCGATAGCAAGCACCGGGTCGCCGTCGGGCCCGCCGGCCACGTCCAGCGCCTGGACTATCAGCAGCTTCCAGCTCACCAGCGAGCTGTGCTTGACAGTCGAGGTCGCGTTTCCTTCCACAATCCCTAACAGCATCTCGTCGGTCTCTGTCGGTCCATCAGACTATCCTCAGGTTGTCCACCATCGTGCAGCGGCGGAACCGCGTAAACGTATTGGGCGTACAGACCCCCTCGCCGGTGGTGCAGGCGATGGACAGGTTGGTATACCCCTCCCCGCCGATCCCATCGCCGGCGACCGACGGGCCGTTCTTGATGTACAAGGTCGTGTTCATGATCTTGCCCATGTAAGTCATATGGTCGACGAGCTTGGAATGGACAACGGCGGTGTGACGATACCCATGCTCGGCCTGCAGAGCGAAGTGAACCGCTTCCTCGAAGCTGTTGCAGCGGACGAAGGGGAGGACGGGCGTCATCTGCTCGGCCTGGACGAGGGGGCTGTCGGGGCCGGTCTGCCCGTAGAGCAGGCGACAGTCCGACGGGACGCTCACGCCGATCTTCCGGGCCAGGACGTCCGGCGCCGCGCCGACAAATTCCCTGACCGCGTGCGGATGACCCCCGTCGGGGGGGCTCTGGATGCAAATCTTGGCCAGTTCGTCCATCTGGGCCGTGCTCAGACGGTGCGCCCCCACCCGCGCCATCGCCTCCATCATCGC
>DAOVQV010000026.1 GCA_030628445.1 Phycisphaerae bacterium
CGTTGTCGCAGGTCGGCAAAACGGTAGCTCCTGTGCCCGGAGGGGCTTGCGCTTTTGCGCGCGCCGGCCGGCAAAAATTCTTGCCGGCAGACCACCGGCCCGCCCGGCCGCCGGCATCCGCGGGGACAGATCGATCCCTATGCGGTTGTCAAACAACGTCGGCGGCGCGTGAAGCGCCTCCATACTTACCCGCCGCGCGAGGCTATGCGCGCGCAAGGTGCGTCTTTTTCGACCATCGGTGCTCGTAAGGTCCGGCCGGACCGGGAAAAGAAAATCTGCATTTTTTCGCGCCTCCCCGCTGCCCGCCGTGCAGCCGTGCGCGCGCAAACTGGTCCCGTTAGAAACGCGCGCAGATTCGTCCCGTTGGGAAGACGTCGTACCCGCCGCCAGCGCAGACTTGTCCCGTTGGAAGATTCGTTCCGCGCCTACCTGCCCGCATCCTGCCGTTGAGAATTCCCACCGAATCCCGTACAATCCCGGCAATTCCCGGCACGTCGAAAGGGCCGCTACAAGAAGAGGTTGGAGCTCATAGACTGGAGATGCCCGTCGAAAGGCCAAGTTGATGCAGAACGCCAAACAGTATCTTCGGGAGATCGGGGAAACTTACGCCGCCGGAAACGCCACGGAGCACAGCTACCGCCCGGCGTTGAAGACCCTCGTTGAATCGTTCGCGAAGGGCGTCACCGCGATGAATGAGCCCAAGCGCGAAAAGTGCGGCGCGCCCGACCTGATCGTCACGCGCAAGAA
The DNA here is from genome assembly GCA_030628445.1 of Phycisphaerae bacterium. Lineage (GTDB taxonomy): Bacteria > Planctomycetota > Phycisphaerae > SM23-33 > SM23-33 > DAOVQV01. The sequence goes on from DAOVQV010000026.1 coordinate 748, forward strand.
CGCCCCCATTGGGTACATCGAATGCAAGGACATCGGTGTTTCCCTGGATCACGCGGAGAAGAGCGACCAACTCGAACGCTACTTCCCCAGCCTTGAGAACCTGATCCTTACGGATTACCTGGAGTTCCGCTACTACGTAAGCGGCCAGCCGCAAATGCACGTTCTTCTCGCTCGGGTTGACCCTAAAGGCAAAGTCAGGCTAGTACAGGGCGCGGATGCGGCTTTGGCCCAACTCTTCGACGTGTTCTTGGCAGCCGGCCCCAAGACGATCAACACGCCGAAGGAACTCGCGGGACGAATGGCCAAGGTCGCCCAGGTAATACGCGATGCTATTGAGAAGGCCTTCGCCCTGGAAGCCCAGGCCGGAACGCTGCACGGCGAGTTGGAATCCTTTCGCCAGACCATCCTCCGTGACATCACTCCGAGCCAATTCGCGGACATGTACGCCCAGACTGTCTGCTACGGCATGTTCTCTGCGCGCGTAAACGTGCCTGACCAGAAGGCCGCCACTTTCACGCGAGAACACGCCGCTTATGACCTTCCGGCCACGAACCCGTTCCTTCGCGAAGTGTTCGAATACATCGCGGGGACAAGGCTGGACTCCAGCATTCTTTGGGCCGTGGACCTGCTGGGCGAGATCCTGCGCCACTGCGACATGAACGAAATTCTCAAGAACTTCGGGAAGGCCTCCAGGAAGGAAGACCCCGTTGTTCACTTCTATGAGACTTTCCTGGCCGCCTATGATCCTACCTTACGGAAAACCCGAGGCGTCTACTACACGCCTGAACCTGTCGTCAGCTACATCGTCCGGAGCATCGACGCGATCCTGAAGCACGATTTCGGATGCACGGACGGCCTGGCCGACAGCAACAAGATCACAGTGGAGTTTCCCGACACAAGCAAGAAGAGCGGCAAGGCCAAACAGGAAGTCCACCGCGTTCAGATACTCGACCCGGCCGCGGGAACGGGGACGTTCCTGTATGAAACCGTCCGCATCATCCACGATGCCTTGAGGCCCAATCGTGGTATCTGGGCGGGCGATCGCGGATACGTAGCCCAACACCTGCTGCCGCGCCTATACGGCTTTGAACTGATGATGGCCCCCTATGCCGTGGCGCATCTGAAGCTGGGCTGGCTTTTGAAGGAAACCGGCTACAACTTCCCTGGCGGCCAGCGCCTGGGAGTCTACCTGACCAATACGCTGGAGGAGGCCGAGATTGTGGCCGGGCCGTTGTTGGCGCTGGCCAACCAGATCGCCCGCGAGGCCAACGCGGCCAGCCGCGTTAAGACCGACTGCCCCATAATGGTCGTCCTGGGCAATCCGCCGTACTCCGGACACTCGGCCAATGACAACCAATGGTCGAAGGACTTGATCCACAAGAAGCTTTCCGGGCGGGACGGCGCGCCGAGTTACTTCGAGTGCGACGGCAACCCCCTTGGTGAACGGAATCCAAAGTGGCTCAACGATGATTACGTCAAGTTCATTCGGTTCGGCCAGTATCGCATTGAACTGACTGGCTACGGTGTGCTGGGGTTCATCACGAATCATGGCTACCTGGACAACCCGACGTTCCGGGGGATGCGCCAGAGCCTGATGCAGACGTTTGATGATATCTACATCCTCGACCTGCACGGGAACACGAAGAAAAAGGAAGTGTGCCCCGACGGTTCAAAGGACCAGAACGTCTTCGACATTCAACAGGGCGTTGCCATTGGACTCTTCGTCAAACGCAAGAACGGCCAGGCGAAGAAGCCTGCCGAGGTTTTCCATTACGAGCTGTGGGGCATACGGCAGCTCAAGTACGAATGGCTGAACACAACATATGGCGCAAGCGATACGCCTTGGGAGCCCCTTTCCCCGGACAAACCGTTCTACCTGTTTGTGCCTCAAGATACGGCCTTGTTGAGCGAGTACCAAGAGGGACCAAGTATTGCCGATGCCATGCCCGTGGGGAATGTTGGCATCGTGACTGCACGTGACCAACTAACGGTACATTGGACGGGAGACGAAGTCATGCTTGCCGTTCGGGACTTTGCGACTCTAGCCCCCGAAACCGCAAGGGACAAGTACGGTCTTGGAAAGGATGTCAGGGATTGGCGGGTCGAGTGGGCACAGAAGGATCTCAACGCCACGGCCTGCAGTGATAGCTTCCTGACGCCCATCCTTTACCGCTGTTTCGACACTCGTTTCACCTACTTCACGGGGAAGACTAAGGGATTCCATTGCATGCCCCGGGGTGAATTCATGCGCCACATGCTGGCGGGAGAGAATCTAGCGCTTTTGGTATCTCGCCAAGTCGCAGACGAATATCGCCATGTTTTCTGCACGCGCCTGATTGCCAACTTCAACGCAATTGACACCGCAGGCCGTTTCGGGAGTGGACCGATGTACCCGTTGTACGTCTACCTGGACGAGGGGAAGATGCTGGAGGATTCTCGGTGGCCGCCAGGAAGGAATGGCAGGCGGCCGAACCTCAGACCCGAGTTCGTCGAGCGGTTCGTCGCCAAACTCGGCCTGAGGTTCGTCAGCGACGGCGCGGGTGATCTGAAAAGGACATTCGGACCCGAAGACATCTTCCACTACGCCTACGCCGTCTTTCACTCACCTGAGTATCGGAGCCGCTATGGGGAGTTTTTGAAGACCGACTTCCCGCGCTTGCCTTTGACTTCCGACGAGAAGCTATTCGCCCAGCTATGTGAGCTCGGGGCGGAGCTTATCGGGCTGCACCTGCTGGAGCGCGTCCAGACGCCACAGGCGACCTACCCGCAGCAAGGAGATAGCGTCGTCGAACGGACAGGCAAGAAGGCTTACAAGGTGCCAACCGACCAAGCGCCGGGGCGCGTGTACGTCAATGACGCGCAGTACTTCGAGAATGTGCCGCCGGAAGTCTGGGAGTTCCACGTTGGCGGGTATCAGGTCTGCGAGAAATGGCTGAAGGACCGCAAGGGCCGCACGCTCAGCTACGACGATATCGAGACATATCGCAAGATCACCGAGGCGATCCGACAGACCATAAGATTAATGGGCGAGATAGACGACACCATCCCGAGCTGGCCGTTGCCGTAAAGGAAAGAGACGCATGATCCGCCGTCGGTGAGCGCAGACCCCGGCTTCCGGCGGGGCGCGATATCACGTCGGGCCCTGCGAGGCCAATTGCGCTTTTCGTTTTTCGACAAGGGCTTTCTTTTGGTCGGGCATGTCGGGCTCGGCGAGCAGCGTGTCGCACCCTTCTATAAAGAACGGCCGGGCGAAATCGCTCGTGTAGACGCGGTCGGCCACGTCACGCTTGGCGACGGTGTTCAAGAATCCCTGGAACTCGGCGAAGTCGCTGCCGTAGATGTGGAACGAATCGGCGACGTGGATATACTCGCCCGCCGCCACGCCCACCTGATCCGCCACCATCGCCTGCAGTTCGGTGAAGGCGTAGATATTCATGAAGGCGGCCTTGAACGCATCGTTGGATCGCATGTGTACGTTCATGTGCAGCCGGCCGGACGAGATGCGAAACCACATCCGCTGGAGGCAGGCCGGGTCGTCGATGTTCGTGTCGTTCCAGACCTGCCAGGTGACCGCCTGCGCCCGGCGAGTGTGGGGGACGGCCTTCAGCTTCTCGATCACCATGGCGATCTGGTCGCACGGGCCGGCGCCCGGCACATTGTACCGGAACAGGCGCTCGTGGTACGTGTACTGCCACTTACCGGCGGCCGGGTCGATCCAGTGATCGTGCGCGCCGTAGAGCACCTCGGCCCGATACTTCTCCAGATCGTCCAGCCCTCCGGGAAACGCGCGGTGGATTCGCGGCTCGCCGAGCGGTTCCGTTACGTGGATCAGCACGGTGGCGTCTTTGCTGGGCGGGCAGCCGGGCCTGTCGTACTCGGTCTGGAAACTTTCGCCGGTCTGCCACGTGGCGATGACGGCGCGTTCCCACCCCATCGGTGCGGACTGTTCAGTGATGTGAATCGATTTCATCGCCGCATCCCTGCTATTAGGCTATTGGGCTATTAGAAAAAACTCCAAGGCGCCGGCCGAAACAACTGGCGCCGGTGCCGATTATCGATCCTGTATTGATAGTACGCCGCGCCGGCCGGGTCAAGCGCCCACAACGGCGCGGATCCGGGCGACTATAGTCTGCGTCGCCGGGCGGTACAGGCGGCGGGCGTTTGCGGCCAGGTCCGCCCGGGCGTGGGGGTCGCCCATCAGCCGGGCCACTTCGCTTGCGATTTCGTCGACGGTGCGGGAAATCACCGCGGCGCCTTCGCGCAGGAGGTATTCCGCATTACCGGATTCCTGACCGGGCACGGGGCTGATCAACACCATCGGTGCGCCTTTCGAGAGGCACTCAGCCGTGATGACCCCGCCGGGCTTGGTGACGACCAGCGAGCAGATCGAGACGAGTTCGTGGACGCGATCGGTATATCCCATCCCGAACAGTCTGCTGCCGGATTCGGGCAAGGCGGTAAGAGACGCAAGCAGCTTCTTGTTCCGTCCGGCGAGAACCACGACGCATACATTCTTGCAGGTAGCCAGTATCTTACCGGCGATCTTAACGACGGGCCCGCAGGTAAACTGCGCCCCGCCGCTCAGCAGGACGACGGGCATGTCGGGCGGGAGGCGCCAATCCGCCAGTACCTTGGCGGGATCCACAGATGAGGTCCACTTAGGATGGACAGGAATCCCGCTTGCGGTGATCTTACCGGGATCGATCCCCCACCGTTGCAGTTGTCCGCCGCCGTCGGGGGTGGGGACGAACCAGTGATCGACGCCCTCGCTGTACCACCACCGATGGACGTCGATGTCCGTCACCACGACCATGTGCCGGGTGCCAAGACGCCCGCTGAGAATGAGCCTCCCCACAACCCCCGCCGGGAGGAAATGCGTACAGACCACTACATCCACATCTCGCCGCAGCAGGTGCTCGGCGAACCTCCCCAGCACTACCCGCTCCATGGACAGTCGGACGCGCTCCCAGACGCTGCGACCGGGGCGTTGTGGGCGGTTCGTCAGCTTGAAGCACGCCCCGTACACCCACGGGACCCTCGTCATACCCACAATGAACCCCCCAACGTAACACGCCCGAAACACGCGCGGCGTAAGACTCAGCATTTCCAGGACTTCTACATCAACTTCCGGGCAGGCGGCCGCCAGCGCAGTAGCGATGGCGCGGGCGGCCTGATTGTGCCCCGCCCCGACAGCACAACTGACCAGAAGAACTCGTCCCCGGGAAGATAGGTGCGTCCGCGTCATGGTTATGGTTTGGTGTCCGTCTTGGCGGCCTCGAGGCGGGCCAGTTTGGTACCCGCCAGTTTGGCGTACGGATTCGGCGGGGCTTGCTTTACCCGCTTGAAATACGAGGCGCTGGACTCTATTGCACCCTCCAGCCGCAAGACCGGTTCGCTCATAACCAGCCGGCCCAGTTCGTAATTGGCCTCGATCGCGGCGTCGGTCAGCTCGCCGGCCAGGGACACCAACATCGCCGCGCGCTCAAAAACGTTAGGATTGGCCCTGGCGACGGCAAGTTTGAGATTGTCGCCCATCTTGGTCTTTTCGTACTTCCGTTCGGGATCGTCCAGAAGGGCCATCAACCGCTCAGCGTAATCGGCTCGATTCGGATCAATGCTCATGTAGTCCGCCATCGCCCTCGCGGCCGCCTGGTCGTTCAGCAAATCGTTCTGCTCAATCAGCCAAAGCTGCCGCTCGATCTCAAATAGCGCCTCTGCGTAGTATTCATCGCCCGGTACGGAATCCGCCCGGCCAAAAGTATTCGCAGTCCAGTCGGAACTTCTGCGCCAATCCGGCCCGGTGACATAATCGCCAAGCATCTCGGCGGCCGAGTGTAGAAGATCATCGGCGACCTGCATCTGCTGCTTGCGAAGCGCCAGGGAGGCAAGGCGCCACTGGGCCAGCGCGGCCTGCGGGGAGGCGCGGAACCGGCTTCGCACCCGGCGCCACGCCTCGGCGCTTCCGGGAAGCGGGTATTTCGCCGTGTAGCTGACCTGCCCCGCCGTCAGCGCCCGCCGGTCTAACCGCAGACTGCAACACTGCGCTCGTATCCACAGCACCGCCGCTGCTCGCGCGCTGTGTGGATACTGACGAACAAAGACCTCGCAGCTGCCGGCCAACTTGTCCCGTCGGGACCGCAGATCATCTTCAATACGGATTCTCAGCGTCCGGGGGTTCAATCCCTTCGCATCCGGTCGGCTGCGCCACCGCTGGAGTCTGGCGGGCCTGAAGACCGCATCGCCCGGGGCCAGGTCAGATACAATCAGCGCGTAGCTGAGCTCGTCTTCGCCGATCCGGTCGTAGAAGATCCAGATCGGGACGACCAGCAGCAACGTAAGAACGGGCCAGACCACAAACGGGCGGTAGCCGGTGACGTGTCCCAACCCGACCACGCCCGCAGAGACCAACACGCCCGAGACAATTGCTATAAGGAACGGAACGTTCCGGACCCATCGTTGAAGTGGCAGCAACGCCGCGGAGTCCTCGCCCGCATAGGCTGCGGCAAGCAGGTACAAGACCACCGGCGCCAAGCCCAGCAAGATGGCAAGAAAAGGCGCCTCGAAACGCAGCGACGTCCTGCCCGCCAGCATGACCCCGAGCGCAATGACCAGTGCCAACACAGGCGCCTGCCCCAACACCGCCACAACCAGTATGAACACCGCCGCCACCAGCAACCGGTTCAACACCGCAACAACCAGCGGAACGACGATAACCAGCCCAAGCAGCAACCCCGTCACGGCGATCATCCAGGGGTGGGTGAATACGTCGAGCGGGTACTGAAGCATCTTACCGACCGGCGTGGTCAGGGCGCTGCGGTAAGCCCCAACGGAGAAGTTCATCCACCGTCCGGTGGCGAGGAACCCCCAAAAGGCGTTAACCACGGCGAACCCGACGAGAATAACCGCCAGGAACACCCAGCCGTACCACCTCCAGTACCGGCGCAACCGTCGCGAAGCGTCAGTATCGGTGGGCCTTACTGTCTGGTTGGTCATTGCGGCCATATGAATATCCGCGCCCGGTACAGGGTTGGAGCAATTTAAGATTTTCTGTTCCGTCCTGGCCGGCTGCGGCTTCGGCTGACTCACGTCAGGCTGCATCGGCAACCCACTGGGTTTCCTGCTTCGCCTTCCTTGTCAGCCTTGTCCTCGCTCGGTCATCACCGGAACAGAAAACCTTAAAGTGCTCTCTATTGTACAAGACGCGATTGACAATCACACCGACGGGCCACCACATGAGGTCGACAGTCACCCGCCCCGCCCGTGCAGCCATATGCGATAAAAGATATTGTTCCTCAAGAAAATGATGAACAAGGTTTCGTTTGGCCAGAAATAGGAGATCTTTTCGTCGTATATCTTGCCTCCTTCGATCCGGCCTTTGAACTTCAGGATGGGTATCCGAACCTGCTTCCACTCGTGCTGCCATTCGGGTGACGAACCCAACAGGACCACCCCGATATCGTAAACCCCGATGTTGTCCGCGTCAGTCTTACCCTCCATGTACACGTCGTACACCGGCCCGTTAAAGATCATGTCGTTAAGGGCCGTCCCGTCCGGGAGAAACTGCGAGAAACCCGTCATCGTCTTGTATCGATACTTCGTCAAATTCAATCCCGGAAAGACCGCCGTTACGAACTTCGGGGCGGACCGGCCCTCCACTTGCCCGTCGACGGTCACCGTCTTGCCGGTCCCCGTCGGGTGCAGCGGGAAACGCCCGTCCAGACCGAAGGCCACCAGGTCGCGCAAAGGCATCTCTAAGTCCTGAACTCGATTGAAATATCCGAAGACGGTATTGCCCGGAAAGAACTTACCCAGTTGAGGCTGGATGTTGTCCTCAGCCACAACGTCGGTGATCTCCATCTGCCGGGCGACCAGGGGAAACGCCTCGGTCAGGTCGATGGCGAGGTGATCCCGATAGCATCCTCCGTTGACGCCCGTCAGGCAGTGGATATCCACGCGGCCCAGCGTGATCGTCGCATCAACCATAAGCTGACGGACGTCGTAGAACTGATCCACCGAAGCGTCGTACGTTTTGAATCGGTCAGCCACAAGGTGGACCGTCATATCCGTATTGACGGCGATCTCCTTCAAGATAGAAACAATTCGGTCGGCCCGATCCAGCGCCATGGTGACCTGCACCGGCGATAGCTTTGGCGGTTGGGTGGTTGGCCCAGTTGCACCGGTGAACCAGTCAATCAGGGCCTTGTCGTCCAGGTATTCACAAAGCAAGTGCACCTCGCCGCAAGTAGCACTCAGCGCGTCGGACAACTGCGCCACCAACCAGCCGCGATTCTCACCTATCTCAAATCGCAACCCGTCGACACTGAGTCTTTCGAGCTTCGGTGTATCATCGCCGGTCAGGCCGACCCCGCCTGCGCCAATGACACCGTCTAAGAGCACTTCCTTACCGCGGAGGGAGCCGCCGAAATCCTCAAACGCAATCGACCCTGACCAAGCCCGCTGACCGGTCAACTCCGCCGCCACCTCGATTCGGCCGTACAGTTGACAACGGCGTATCCAATCGTTCGCTGAAGGGACGAGCCGCTCGAGCGCATCGTCGCCCTGGGCTCGTACATCGATCCGAGCATCGAACTGGCGCAGAGCAGACCAAAGGGACAGCTTGTTCTGCTCCGGGCCGCGATTACAATCCAGAACGGCCCGGCCGGAAACACCAAACCTGCTCGCCCCGAAGTCAACGCTGCTCGATTTGACCTCGGTAAGTATCCTCTCGCCGCGCTTTGCTACTTTACCTGTCACTCGCAGCCTCAGCGGCACGCCGGCGGCCTTGACGCCCAAAGACGGACCGGCCGAGACGAATTCCACACCGTCCGCGTTGAGGCGTATCTCCCCGGCGAGGTCCGATTCGCTCCAACTTCCCTCGAACTGAGCCTCCAGTGCCCCCCCCAACCTACCATCACCGAAGCGATCCCGCAGCGGCGAGTAGCTGTTCACCACCCAGGTGAGATCCTTGACATCCAGTTGTCCCGTCAGCAGCCCCTCCGACCAGGACGGCCCGGAAGCGTCGCGCACAACCGCCTCGAGCTGCAACGCAAGCTGCGGTAGGGTGCCCCTCACCGCCAACCGGCGGACAGTTCTACCGTCCGCCATGGCGCCGCGACGAAGGTCAAGCTCAACTGCCCCAGGTCCGGGCGCCTGTTTGATCTGGACATCGCGCCACACCACGTCGGTATCCGTCAGATCGGCCCACAGGCGCAGCGAACCGAGTCCACTGGAAGAATCCGTTTCGAACCGCCCGGCAATGCGGCCCCGTAATTCCAAGCCCGATGTTGCGATGGGCGTAACACCGGCGAGGATCGATTCGGGCCGGGCGGCTTCGAACTTTCCGCCGGCGCGTATGGTCCATCCGGGGATGCCCTCGCCCGCCTCTTCGAACTGGATGAAGCCCTGATCGACGTTTACCTTCCCTTCGCCGATAGCGAGGTCCGCGCAGACCTGTTCAAACCTCATCGCCTCGCGATCCACGGCCGTGGCGAATTCCGCGGTCATTCGCGCCCCCCCCGGTTTGACAAAGCGCCCTTCGACGGCCAGCTCGGTCTGGGGCGGAATCTCCAAAGCACCTTGCAGCAGAGTGCGGCCTGGCTTGTTGTTGATAACCCATTC
>DAOVQV010000185.1 GCA_030628445.1 Phycisphaerae bacterium
ATCGGCCCTCAAAACGCATCCGGAATATGCGTGATCTGCGGGGCTTGACCGGGTCGTGCGACGACGGCGACAACATCGAAGCGGACGTTCATATCCGCAGCGTTGTGGGTCGTAAGATAATACTTGGCGATCTTCCTGAGGCGGGCTTGCTTGTCTGCGTCCACTGCCGCCTGCGGATCGGTGTATTTGTCGCCCGAACGCGTCTTGACCTCGACGAAGACGAGCGTCTCGGCCCCGTCCGCTCTGCGAATGGTGGAACTGTCCAGTGCTATCAGATCGGCCTCACCGGCGCTGCAGCGGTAATTGGTTGCGAGAATCTTAAACCCCATCCGCTTCAGGCGCCGCCTGGCGATTCTCTCACCGCGCCGGCCCAGGGTGGGTTCACTATGCTTTTTGAAGAACGGCCACACTATCGCTCGGCCGGTTCTTCGGCCGGCTCCCGGGCGTCAATCGCTTCGCCTTCTTCCGCCGGTTGTTCTCGGGCGGGGCGTTGTTTGGACTTGGGCGGGGTTTTGAGTTCTTTGAGGCGTGTAGCCTTCCCGACGCGATCCCGCAAGTAGTACAACTTCGCCCGGCGCACCTTCCCACGGGACACTACTTCGATCCCGGAAACCTTCGGGGAGTGCAAGGGAAAGACCCGCTCGACGCCTTCGTTGTTGACGATACGGCGGACGGTAAAAGTCTCACGAACACCGGAGCCCTTTCGCCCGATCACAGTCCCGATGAACACCTGGATGCGCTCCTTCTCGCCCTCGACGATCCGAACCGAGACCTTTACGGTGTCGCCCACAGTGAACTGGGGGGTCTGGGCCTTGATGCTGCCGGCGACGGCTTTTTTCAACAGTTCCTGGCTCACAGCGATTCTCCGAATCTTTTCAACTTTTTTCAGCTGTCCTCTCGGGCCTATTGGCGTGGTTCTTGCCTCTTTACGTACTTGTCCCACAGGTCCGGGCGGCGCTTATGCGTTCGGGCCCTGGCCTGCTCTGCCCGCCATTCGGCTATTTTCTTATGATCGCCGCTCAGCAGCACCTCCGGGACCGCCCAGTCGCGATACTGGCGGGGCCGCGTGTACTGCGGATATTCCAGCAGGCCCGCAGCGAAGGATTCCTCGTGCACCGATTCGTCCTTGCCCAGCGCCCCGGGCAGCAGACGCACCACGCCGTCCACCAGCGCCATGGCGGGAATCTCTCCGCCGGACAGCACAAAGTCGCCAAGCGTAACTTCAATATCGGCCAGATGCAGGCGAATCCGCTCGTCGAATCCCTCGTAGCGTCCGGTAAGCAGTATCAACCGTTCCTCGCCGGCGAGCTGGCGCAACAGGTTTTCATCCATCGGCCGACCTTGCGGGCTCAGCAGTATAACCTTACCCGGCGGGTCGGCGAGTTTTCGCACGTGCTCGACGGCGTCGAAGACGGGCTGGGGCATCATCACCATGCCCACCCCGCCGCCAAACGGGGCGTCGTCTACGGTCCCGTAACTGTCCGTGGCGAAATCACGGATATTCGTGCGGACTATCTCGACCAGGCCCCGCTCGGCCGCCCGACCGACAATGCCCATCGAGCAGAAAGCATCGAACATCTCGCAAAACAGCGTGAGGATGTCGATGCGGAGAGCCATATCGGCGTAAATCCCACTGCGGGTTTTGGCGAGGGCGGCCCGCGGGCCCTACGGCGCCGACGCGATTCCCTGCTTGCGCAGCAGGTCCCGAACCGTCTCGCTCGGCTCGGCACCGACGCTCAGCCAGTACTCGATTCGCTCACGATTCAGCGAAACCTGTTTATCGTGCTGCTTGGCGTTCGGGTCGTACCAGCCGAGTTCTTCGATAACCTTCCCGTCGCGCGGGGCCCGCCCGTCCATCGCGTTCAAGCGAAAGAAGCTGCGATGCCGCCTCCCGAATCTCTTCAATCGTAGTTTAACCGACACTTCTGTAGGTCTCCAAATCCAATCGCCCTGAAGCATAACCACTTGCAAGGGCGCAGCGTCAACTGCTTTGCGAATCCGGTATTCTAACAGCGACGAACCGGTTAGCAAGAGGTTTTCTAGGTAACAACAAGCCATGGAGGATTGCACTGCGTGGCGGGCTGGGCTGGCCTGACGCTCACATACGGCCCGGCGCTGTTCGGCATCGGGGAATTCCTTGACCATCGTCGCGTCGCCCGTTGGATTCTCTATCGCGAAGCTACTGTCCCGGGCGCGCTCCCCAAAGGCAAATCCTGACTGATTCGCGGATTGTTACGCATGTGGACTTGTCCCAGCGTGAGGTCAGCGTGATAATGCCGACCTACCATCTCTCGGCGACAAGTGCCCGGTCCGGAGCACCAAATGAGTGTCAGTGAGTCGGAGAACAAGAGGGCGATGCAGCACGCTCTTGACGCCGCAAAGGTGGACCTTCAGAAAGCACCGTGGTGTCTGGCGGCGTGGGTGGGTGGGTCATTTGGTACGGGCCAAGCCGACGCTTGGGCTGACCTGGACTTTCGCACAGTTGTAGCTCCTGAGCATTACGAAAGCATTCTAGCGAGACGGTATGAGATCCCTAGCGCATGGGGCGACGTAATCTACGAGGAGGGCGTACCAGGGAAAATCTGGGCCATAGTTCACTGTCGGCCTTTCTTCAAAATCGACATCTGGTATTATCGCAAAGAGGACATGGCCCGTAATCCTTACTGGCTCTTGCCCCACATGGTCATCCACGACCGCCACGGCATTTTCGCCGATGCCGTCCGTCGCGCCAGCCAATTGCCTCCGGATGCGAATCAGTGGAGCCTTTCGTATTTGAAAACAAAGGCCGTTGCCACGGCGGAAGAAGTCCGCCGGAAGCTCCTCCGCCAGCAGCCGCTCTACGTTCATTCCTTCCTGACCGAGCTGCGCGACTGGATCGTCCGAATCCACCAGTGCAAGAGCCGCGCCGACCGCCGCCAGCTCCCCCTCAAGTACCTGGAGTGCGTTGCGCCGGCAGAGCTTCGAGAAGCGCTGCTGGCCTCAGATCACGGGATGTCTCTTCGTGGCTTGGAAATGTCGCTACAGGACTTGGGAGCAATCGTGCTGAATCTGCTTGACGAAACAGACGAGCAACTGATACACGCCCTTCGGATCGCAGTTGACTGGTAGCGTCCTACGGCGCTTTCAGCCCCAGTTCCTTCATCAACGCCACTTCCTTCGCACGCTAGCGGAGTTCAGTCTCCCAGTCCTTGCCTTGGCGGGCGTACTCGGGCACCAGCGACAGCGGGATTCGGTTGTTTCGAAGCCCATTGTCCGCTGGATACCAGTGGCGGGACGTGATGTTCTGAACGGTCGCCCTGTAGCGATCGCGCCAGGTTGGACGATACGTCAATGGGCGGACCGCCCAGTGGGCCGCCAAAGGTGCTTACCATGATCTACGTGGCGTTTATGGTGTGGGTAGTGCTGTCGCTGTTCGCCGCTGCGGGGGTTTATCGTCTCTGGTCGCAGCTGACCCGCCCCGAGTGGGTCAACTGGGCGCTGCTTCCCGGGACGGTGGTCTCGGAGATGGCTTACATGCTCGGGGTCCTGATAACCGGCGGTGAGGTTCGGCGGGCCAGGCTGATCGATCTGCCCAAGGTCTCCGGGCGCAAGCGCCGCCGGTCCCAAGGCGAGCCCAAGGCTGAATCCGCCCCCCGGTTTCGCATTGTCGGGCCCATCGACGGCGTGCTGGTGAGCATCGCCGCCTGCTGCGCCGTAATAGCAATTGCGGCCGCGCTGCTGGGCCGGCCGGTCTTGGTTACCTTCATCACCGACGACGGGCTGCTACCGACCGCCCTGCTGCCCAAGACCCCCGCCACCAACTGGGGGATGTTCTGGGACCACCTGGGCGGACAGGTGCACTTGCTGCGGCGGATGTGTGAAACGTGGGGGCGGGTCGACTGGCTCAACTGGCGTGTCCCGCTTTTTGTGTATCTGTCCATTTGCCTGTCGGTGCGGCTGGCGCCGGTGAACCGGCCAATACGGACGACGCTGCTGGCGGCGGTGATGCTGGCGGGCGTTGTCGCCGTCGTCGGG
>DAOVQV010000277.1 GCA_030628445.1 Phycisphaerae bacterium
TCGTAGCCGGTCTGGGTCATTTAAAGGCGGCTCAGGCGACGACCGACCCCGACATTAGCCAACCCAAGCTGGACTACGCAAAAATCGAACTCCCGGTTGGACTTGCCGCGATTGCCGCCAGCGCGGCCTACATTCGCTACGGATTCAGCATCCGACCCCGTTCTGAGCCCAAGAAGCCGTCGCCTGCAGTCAGCCGCCCCAAGACCTACAGACAAATGCAACAAGCCACAATAAGAGCTATTGGGGACGCTGCAGGAGGGGCCACAATAGGCGCAGTGGCAGTGCATGATGACGTCCTCCGAATCATGCGGGAACGACATGATTTCGACCAAGAAACCACCTGCAGAGCCATCAAGACGCTTGAAGAAGATGGCTACCTTGAAGTACACCCAATATTTGAAGGTGCCGTACTATGTTCGGGGACTACATACACCCTCCTTCTTCCCCTGCTCCCCTAAACCTAGCACCACGAGCCCGTCCCAAGCGCATCTCAATTGTCAAATAGCGTCTACCCGCCCTCAGCGGCGGGCCGCAGCAGTTGTGCTTTGCTTGTCCTGTGCGGATCGACTCTTGGATAGAAAGACGCGGACGTACGGCGAGCGGTGTATATTGCGGCCGAGCCGGGGGTTTGCCTTGATGGTGCGCTGGGCGGACCCAACGTAGATCCACGCATCGATTTCGGCGGCGTAAAGCTTGTCTTTTGCGTTTGCGGCCAGCGGCTTGCGGATCGTAAAGTCGCCAAGCTTCTGCTGAGCCACAACCCAGAACGGATACTCCCAGCCGTTGCGGCCGCGAACCAAGGCGATATTGCGGCAGCCGAAACGCTTCAGCGCCTCGACGGCCGCGACGTATTGTTCTTGCAGCGGCTTTCGGTTGATGAAGTACTGATCGACCCTCGGTGCGGTCAGTACGCTGCGCCCCTTGGTCAGATCGGGCATGCTCAGCAGCGGGCAGGAGGAGTTGAAGATCAACCAGGGGATGGCCCCGGCGATGAGGCAGGGAGGCCCCAACAGGGCGAATAAGCAATCTCCGACTTATATGGTTGATTCCTCAGCGCGATCAGGGTAACCTTTACAGTGGAGTTGACGGCAAAAGCAATTCTTAACAAGACTCAATGGCCAGGGACGGCGATGACGACGATTGACGCCTCTTCGAAAAGCACTTCCACCGAGGGTACCGCTCCCAAGACGCCGTCCGTCCCCAGCACCACGCAGCACGTCCCGCCGCAGTCCATCGAGGCAGAGGCGTGCGTGCTGGGGTCCATGATCCTGCACTCACCCTGCATCGACGTGATCGTCCAGATTGTCAAGGCCCAACACTTCTACCGCCCCGCCCATCAGCAGATCTTCGACGTTCTGATCGAGATGAGAAACGCCCGCAAGCCGATCGACCTGGTCTCGCTGTCCGAGGAGCTCAAACGACGCAAGCAGCTCGAGGCAGTAGGCTCGGTCGAGTATCTCGTTGCACTGGTCGAGGGCGTCCCCGATGCCGCCAACGCCGAGTACTATGCCCGCGTCGCCCGCGATAAGGCCCTGCTGCGGGAGCTCATCGTCGCCGGGACGGAAATAGTCCACGAGGCCTACGAAACCCATGAAGACGCCCCGGAGGTCATCGACCGGGCCGAAAACCGCATCTTCCAGATCGCCACCCAGCAGATCGGCGACCAGGCCGTCGCGCTTAAGGGCTTGTTGGACCAGACATTCGAGATGCTGGAGAAACAGGAGGGCCAGTTGCTGACCGGCCTGGCGACGGGGTTTTCCCAGCTCGATGAGCTGACCAGCGGGTTTCAGAACGGCGAGATGATCATCATCGCCGCCCGGCCGTCCATGGGTAAGACGAGCATCCTGATGAACATGGCTGAGTACATGGCCGCCGTCGATAAGCGACCCGTGGCGATCTTTTCCATCGAGATGTCGAAGGAGCAGCTGGCCCAGCGGATGCTCGCCGCCCACGCTAGGTTCGGCCTGAGGCAGATGCGGCGAGGGATGATAAAGGGCGAGGACTGGACCAAGCTGCAACTGGCCGCCGGAGATCTTGAACAAGCGCCGATCCTCATCGACGATTCGCCGCTGCTGACCGTGCTGCAATTGCGGGCCAAGGCGCGACGGCTCAAGGCAGCTTACGATATCCAATGCGTCTTCCTCGATTATCTGCAATTGATGAGCTATACCGGGAGGGCGTCCAGCCGCCACGAGCAGATCACCGAAATCTCCCGCGGGATAAAGGCCCTGGCCCGCGAGCTGAGTATTCCCGTCGTCTGCGCCGCTCAGTTGAACCGCGGCCCGGCCGGTCGCGAATCCCACCGGCCGCGAATGTCCGACCTGCGAGAAAGCGGGTCGATCGAGCAGGACGCCGATGTCGTCACGCTGCTGCACTGCGAGGACTACTACCACCAGGGCGAGCAAAACTACGATCCGACGGGGACGACCGAGCTGATCATCGCCAAGCAACGCAACGGACCCGTCGGTGTCTCCTACCTAACATTCATCAAGGAATACACCCGGTTCGAGATGGCCACCGCGCCGAGCTACAACCAAGACGCGGCCACCCCGTTCTGACCTCAGCCAAACCCCGCCGCCCGGCGCTATCCGCCCCCTCGCAGATTCCCGCCGAAACTCGCAGTTTCTCGCAAGTAGTCGCAGGAAGTCGCGGATTCTCGCAGCCGGCAACCGGTTGTCGCAGCCTGTCGCAGCCGGCCACCGTTTGTCGCAGTTTGTAGCAAGTCCGCAAAACGGTAGCTCCTGTGCCCGGAGGCAATTGCGCTTTTGCGCGCGCCGGCCGGCAAAAATTCTTGCCACCGGCCGGCGCGGCCCCTCGAATCCGCGGCGGCAGAGACCGATCCCTATGTTGTTGACAAACAACA
>DAOVQV010000176.1 GCA_030628445.1 Phycisphaerae bacterium
CCGGTCCGCGCTGCACAAGAGCCGATCGACTGGCCGGCGGAACACCGGCGATGGCGCAAGTGTTGCCGATCGGATCAGATTGCCCGATTCGCAGGGGAGCTGGGCGTTGCGCCGGCGGCGCTCAATAGCATTGGCTTGGGGCGCACCAAGGACGCTTGGGTCTTCCCCGAGCGCGACGGCACGGGGAAAGTGATTGGGCTAGGCCTCCGTTATGCGTCCGGCAGGCAGATTGCGATGAAGGGTAGTCGTCGCGGTTTGACCCTGCCGGGCGCGTGGCGGGACTTCGAGGCCCCGATCCTGATCGTTGAGGGGCCGACGGACGTAGCGGCGTGCTTGGCGATGGGACTGCCGGTTATCGGGCGAGCGGCGGCCTTTTCCTCCTTGCATCTCGCGGAGGCCATCGGAGATCGCTCCGCAGTCATCGTGGTCGAGCAGGACAGGCGGATCGCCACCAAGGGGCCGAAGAAGGGGAAACTCGAATGGCCAGGGCGGGACGGGGCCTGCAAGGTAGCTGAGGCCCTGCGTGGGGTCGACGTGGACGTTACGGTGAGCCCCTGCCGGCTGGACGGGCACAAGGACCCTCGGGCGTGGTTTCGGGAACAGGAAGGGGCCTTGACGAACGTCAAGCGCGACCTGGCGATTGGCCGCGACTTCATGGATATGGTGCTGGAGCGCCGGGATGGATAATAACAGGCCCCGGCGCGGCCATGCGAGCCGATTGGTTACGGCTGCCTTCATCCGTCGCCGAGGCCGTCTCGCAATAGCGGGGCGGGTCAGGTCAAGAACATCATCAGAATCCACGTCACCAAGGCTACGGGGAAACACCAAGCTCCGATTACCGGAATCAGTCCCAGCAGAAATCCATGCCACCAGCCCATGGTAGCCGCTTTGTCGAAGTAGACTAACCAGGCGTTAATCGAGTACGGCCACAGCCAGCCACCCAACACCGCAATACCAATCCAGAAAATCAAAATCACCCATCTAAACTTCATGTCTTTCTCCTTTCAAGCCCGCCCCGGGCGCCCGCGCGAAGCTGCGGTTAAACGCGGGCAACCCGAGGGCGGGGGGTTAGTTACTTCGCAACCGGCGATACCAGCCGGATGTCGTCGCCATCATCCTCAGTGCAGGCGAGTACAATATTGCGGGTACATTGGTGCATGACACACTTGCCGTCGACCATTTCGACCAACCCATCGTCAAGCAAGATTTTCTTAGTCGGGCCGAAATTGAGTTCGTACCCAGGGTCTCGACTCAACTGGACAAGGTCATAAAAGGCCCCCGGTGCGTTTCCTTTGTCGAGGTAGCGATTCAAGGTCATCTGCACGACGGACACGTACACCCTCAACTCTTCTGTCCCGTTCCTCAGTTTCACTGTCTCGATTTCGTTCATCGTTCCTCCTTTGTATCGTTTGCGGCCATCCACTTCTGCATCTGACGGACCGCGGCCATGGGGGTGGTAGCTTTTTCGTCATGCTGAGGCTTGGCATTGCGAACATCACGAATAATGTAACCCCACCGCCCCGTTAGCCGCAAACGCCATGCCGCGAACTCGCATTCGTTTGCCTTGCACCACTCCACGGCGAGCAGGAGGGCATAAGCCTGTGCTTCGACAGCTCGTGATGAATATGTGTAACAAATAGCCTCCCACTTGCAGAGTAGTTCCTGGCACTTCGCCGTCATGCCGTAATCGGACACCGGTGGTCTACGCTTTGTCATTGGGTACCTCTACGGGAATGCGCAACATGCGATCATGCCGGTTGAAGTAATCGATTCGCCCAGTGGCAAGGTTGAACGCCGCGTGCTCGACTAAGTAATTGTGATGCTCATCCGGCAGGCAAAGGGCATACCGGATACGTTTCCAACGGCTCACCACGACGCTGCCGTCCGAGTCGCTACGGCTACGTCGCTCGAAAGTCGCCCCCGGCGCCAAGTCCCCGAACTCACATACCTCGGTGTACGGCGAGTCGGCTGGCGGCTCGGGCTTCCGAGGGATGCGGAAAACGCGGCAGTCCTGGGCGAAGTGTATCAGGTGGTTCCTTTCGGGGCAGAAAGCCCCGTTCGCCATTATATAGTCTTTCTCTCGCACCGGGCCGTAGTAGGAGGCACTAACCTTCTCTATCCGATGCCACACCACTCCCTCCGTTACGAACGTTTCGTCGCCGCGAAGGTTCTTGAATTCGTCCGGCTTGGTGTAATCCGCGGGGGCCGGCGCGGGGGGTCCGTGCTTTGGGGACTCCCCTTCGTACCCTATTTCGATCGCCGCCGCCGGCCCGGGAATAACGAGCCGCACGAGTTGACCCGGGGGCTTAATCTCGAACCTGACTTGCCCAAACTGATCATGTTCCATCTCAATGTACTCCGCTTGCTGGTGACAGCCAAGAGTCGCCCACCATTCCTCCCCTTGCGGGCTATCGCCGGGGTAGCGGATTATGATCCACTTTATCTTTCGCTTTCTCGTCTCGTCCCGTGCCATTGCGTTGTCTCCTTTCATTCTGTTCTTGCCTTTGGCTTCGCTCCGGCCTCGGCGGCCTGGAGCCGTTCGTATGTTTTCCTGCACAGGTCACCAAAGACGTCCACCTTAACGCCCTTCGCCCTCAGGTCACCTTGGACGCACATCATGGCCTCGCCGATCGCATAACTAACGTCGTTCTCGATTACCAGCCAGGCCGCCAGGGATTTACTAATGTTGCCTGCGGCAACCTCGTGGGCCAGTCGGGGAAGCGCCAATTCGCCCCGGCGCGAGATTCTCTCGAACGTCGGCCAATCCATAGCCAGCATAACCGCCTTGACTCTCGGGGTAAGCGGCCTCGGCGGCCGGTCGGCATTTAAGATTGCCATGCGCACTTCTCCATTGGTCCGTCCCCTCAGCGGTACCAATGCACCGATGAGGCTCGGTCATGCTTCCGAGGTGGTACCGGGGTGTTCAGCGCCACGATCAGTGGGTCGACTTTTTCGCCTACGTGGATGATCTTGCCGTTGACCCTAGTGGCACATTGGGTGAAGTTGATCTTCGCGATTTCCATGTAGTTACGGCGGATCATCTGCATCGCTTCTTCCCGCCCCGTCAAACTACCTTCGCTGGGATCGACGACGATAAAACACGGTGCTCCGGGGGACAATGCCCGCACTGCCGCCGATGCATGCTGGCCTTCAATTACCTCTATCGTTGCCATGCGCACTTCTCCTTACGTCATCGCCCCACTGGGTCTCCCCGTAGGTGCAATCATTTTTGTCGGTCAGCTTGTAAGCTTGCATGTCGCTCCTCTTAAACCGAGCCCCGAGGGGCCGGAGCCCCCCGAGACCCGGTGGGTACAGGACTAGTCTTCCACCGCATACCGCGCGACGGTTGGTTCCGGCGGGTCGTTCACCACCTTGGACGACACTCTAATCTGAAGCTGGCCCCCCGCAACGATCGCCATGCGGATCGTTACGGGGTGGTTGGCGTCGGCGAGCACGTTAAAATGCTGTTCTTCTCCAGGGCATTCTTCCATCTTTTCCATGATCCTCGCTCCTCGCTAAAACTGCACCGGTCCGCGACCAGGCGGCGGTCGCCCCTTCACACAATAGGCCCGTCGCGTCGGATCGCCCGTTACCCTCGTGATTTTCATACCATTATCGAGGAAGCCCACGCCCGGCGTATGCCCGCGGGCGTCGCCTTCCAACTGCTCGGCAGTCAAGAGGATGTAACCGGCATAACAGTTCGCCATGACCAGTTCGTCTTCGGCGATTTCGTTCCAGCCGGATCGCCACGCCGGGCCGACTACGCTGCGCCGGTTGCGGCGGTTAACGTGGTCGATCAGCTTCCACAGCTTGATCGTGGGGCCGTCGTCGGACGGTTCCTTGGGGGCGTCCCGCAGCCACTTTGCTTCTACCCTAACTTGCAGCCGACCGTCCACGACGCAGACCGTCATCGGATGGTTCGGGTCCGTGAGGACGCCGAGGCTGTTTTCGTCTTTGGTCATCTTTGTATCTCCTCACCTAGCGGTCACGATACACTCGGTATTCATCGTGCCGTCCGTCCGTAAGATTTTGATGCGGGGTTGTACGCCGCCGCGTTCCAGTAAATCGCCTCGATCGGCACCGGACAATTCGTACGGCGATCCAGCGGGTCGCCGTACGATGTCGTGA
>DAOVQV010000071.1 GCA_030628445.1 Phycisphaerae bacterium
ACCTTCGACCTGCCGCAAGGCGCCACCCAAGGCCGGGCCCACCTGAACGTGGAGTATCTGAGGGACAAGGGAACGATCTACCTCAACGGCAAGGAGATCGCAACGATCACACCCAAGGAGAGCATCCCGGACCGAATGGTCGATATAACGAACGCGGTCCAGCCGGGGCGCAATGAACTTAAGGTATTCATAATCAACGCACCGGCCAAGCCCACCAAAAGCGATTACCAGGCCGGTATCTGCGATGACGTCTGGCTTGTGCTGACACCGGCCGGTCCTCGCATAGAAAACGCCCGTGTAGCAACGGATGTCGATGCGAAGCAACTGAAGCTGCACTTGACGCTCGCCCAGGCGGACGACCGGTCGCTTTCGCTTTCAGGGACCCTTTACAAACACAACACCGCTGCCAAGGCACGCGGGGAAGCTGTATTCAGCATCGAGCCTAAGAAACTTGAGATAGGCGAGGATTCAAAGGCCAACGTCACAATCGACCTTTCGCCGCACTGGGACCGACTGAGGCTGTGGAACTTCGAAGACCCGGCCCTTTATCAGCTGGAGCTGAACCTCGCTGCCGACGGCGCAGCCGCCGACCAGATCGTAGAGAGAATAGGCCTGCGCGAGACAAAGATCATCGGCCACGAGTTCTATCTCAACGGCCAGCGAACCCATGTCCGCGATTGCTACAAGTTTCTGGAGAAGTTCAGCCGGGGGCGGTTCGCTGAGTTCGCCGATGAGCGCGTGTTTCGTTACCGGCTTCGCGAGTACAAAAAGTCCGGCTGGAATCTCTGCCATAGCTTCGACGCCTTCGAGCCTTACCTGGGCAACATTCTGGACGTGATGGACGAGGAAGGTCTGGTGTTCTACCCGCTGGTCGTAGGCATCAGCGGGTATCGGTCGATAGACCCAAATCCCGACCTGTTCCGCAAGATCACCGAGGCGGTCGAGCACTATCACAACCATCCGTCAGTCATTCTCTGGAGCATGTTCACTACGGGAAACTTCCGCTCTGATGAGGACATCCGCAATCCGTGGTCATGGACCATGACGTACGGGCCCGTTTTCTCCAACGACCGAACCGAAAAAGTTGCCCAAGGCCACCAGCGGTTCTATGAGCACATCAAGCAGTGCGATCCGTACAGGCCGACGCTGTTCGGCACGCTGACTAACTTCGGCGACGGGATCACGGGTTTCTATTACCCCAACATGTGCACGCCGACCCAGGAGTTGATCGCCTGGCCGTCCAAGTGGGCGGCCGTGCCGGGCAAGAAGGCTCAGTGGGGCTTGGAATCCACGTTCCGCCTGCCCAACTGCTGGGGCGACCAGGCCGAGGGAAAACGCGTCGGATGGACCGAACAGCTCTACGAAAACGGCGCCCGCTCGCTCGGCCCGGCTGCCTATACACTCTGCGCCAACGAAAGGCCCAACCCGAACCCAATGCCTTTCATCAAGACACCCCAGCCGGGCGACAAGGTAGTTGGCGAGGTGATAATGGCATCGGGCATGAACCCTCTGTTCATGGAACGGACGGGTGATTCCGTGATGCGCGTGGTGAGGTCCTGGCGGGCATACGACGTGGCGTGTGCAGCCCTGGGCGACGAGTTCCACTGGTTTTACGACGTCTACCGCAGCAACGACTGGCCCTCTACGGCGGTGGCTGATGAATATCGCGTTACGCTGGATGAACTGAAGACCCCGGGCGTCAGGGCCGATGAGCAGAACCCGTATGAGAGGATCGTCAACATACAGGAGCCCGCCCTACCGCGGATTGCTCCGAAATCGGTACTGCACGACAAGCTGCGACTCAACGCGACGGGGCCCTTCCTTGCATTCCTCGGTCATAAGGGCCAAGAGGCAGGCCAGTTCACCTGGGCCGACCACGCCTACGTCAACGGCGAGACTGTCGCAAAGCAGGTAATCCTTATCAACGACCACGCCGAACCTCGGGGCGTCAGCTTTGAAGTCCGCCTCGATGGCGAACCAATCGCAGGCGAGCAGTTCGAACTCCACGCCGGCGAGATTCGATTCGTACCTTTTAAGTTCGAGGCGCCTTCCGCATCGGGCAAGTCCCAGCACACGCTGTCTCTTACAGCCCGGATCTCGCCAGGACAGCTCGCACAGCGACCGGGTAATGTCGCAGCGGAGATGGTTCGTTCGTTTCCGCCCGAGCGCCACGATGAGATGGTCCTTCAGGTTTTTCCCACGGCCCAGGCAAGCATCGAGGCGCCCTCGTTGCGGATCGCCCTTTACGATCCCGTGGGCAGCACTGCCAGGCTCATGGACATAGCCACCCTGAGTTATGACCTGATTAGTGATGACACGACGGATCTGGGACAGGCCAACCTGCTGGTCGTCGGTCGGGAAAGTTTCACCGACGGCTTCCGCCGCCTTGCAGCGCAGCTGGACGTAGAAGGCAAGCTTGCCTCCGGGCAGATAGACATGCTTGTCTTCGAGCAGCACGACGAGACAGCGGCGTTTGACCGGGATCTGTACAACATCGGCGCTAGGTTCGCCTTCATGGTTGATCCGACCCACCCCGCCCTGGCCGGCCTGGATGATACTGACCTTGCCAACTGGCGTGGGGAAAGCGACCTGGATGAGTCCGCGCCGCCCTTCTACAGCTACTACAAGCCGGGCACGAGATACTTCCCCAAGTGGACCAACGAGGGTTCGGTCTGCACGTTCGGCCTGGGCAAGCCCGAGTACGGCAACTTTCGCGTCATCGTCAACTGCTGGTTCGACTTGAACTACGCGGCCCTGTGCGAGGTGTTCCGCGGCGCCGGCTCGGTGATCTTCTGCCAGCTCGACGTGACCAACCACCGTTTCGGAACCGACCCGGCTGCGACGAGAATCGTGCGGAATCTATTCGATTACTACAGCCACAGAGCGGACGGCGAAAAGGTAGATCCGTTCGGACCGGTCTACGTCCAGACAGGCGACGCAGTGGCCGAGCAGGTGCTGGATGCCCGCGACGTCGAGGCAGAGCCATTCGGCCCGGAGGCCGGTCGCGGAACGCTCGTACTGCATGCAAAGGCCGAAGATCCTGAACGGGTGCAGCAATTCGTGGCTCGCGGAGGCACAGCGCTCTACCTGACCGACCCGCAGCTTGGCCTGGATTCAGCAGTGGTTGGCAGGGGCGTGACGGCCAGGCCGGTTAGTAACCTGACCTACGCCATAGCCTCCGATGACCCGCTGCTGCAAGGCGTCAGCCAGAGCGAACTACACTTCAAGGGCCGCCCTGAAGTCCTGGGCATTGAAGGCGGAAGTCAACTGACAGCGGACGGCGTGATAAGCCGAATCAGCATCGGCTATGGCTATATCCTGACGGTCCCCTGGCTGGACCCGGCCGCAGCCGAGAAACTGCAACTCATGCGCGTCCCGAAAGTCGCCCGACTCTACAGCACGCTGCTGACCAACCTGGGTGTCGCCCAGGGTGGCGTTCGCCTTTCGCCCCAGCAAGAACCCGAGCCCGAGGGCGAACTCATCGCCGGGTGGGATTTCGAAGACGGCAAGACTGAGCCGTTTTCCGGCGGAGAACTTGCCCCCGACCGGGCCGCCACAGGCTCCAAAAGCCTTCTTGTCGGTAAGCAGGAATGCACCTGGTGCAGCCGGGGCACCAGCGCCCGGGACCTGAAGGACATACCCGTCTCGGGGACGAACTATCTAAGTTTCTCGTACTACGTCTCCAAACCGACGAAGGTGATGGCCACGGTCTCGGCCAACAGGCTTGATATGTCCAAGTGGATCCCGGCCGAAGCGGGCCGATGGGTGCCGGTCCTGATCCGCCTGGACCGCATGGAATGCTACCCCCCTGACGGGCTGAAAGATGCCAAGGTAGCCAGCGTAGCTTTCTATGCAGGCAACCGCGACCAGCAGGACCTGGAGTTCTACATCGACGACGTGAGGTTCTACACGGCCCCGCCGCAAGGCGCCGAGGCTTACGTACCCATGTTTGACCGTATCGAGAGCCGCTATCCCTACGATCCGGACTGGTACTACCGCTACTAGCCCCCGAGATTGCCCGTGTGCCTACCGAAAACTCCGTCGTCGTAGATCGACCGCTGCATCCGGCGGAAGCCGTTCTCCAGCGACTCGAACTCCGTGCCGGTTTGGTTGGCGACGATGTCCTGCCGGATGTAGGCATGATGTACCGCAGCGAGCAGGAGCAAGAACTGATCGCCAAGGCTGCCAAGGCGATCGTGACGCAGCCGGCCTAGATCGCATCTGGCAAGACACCGCGGGCAACTCACAATCGACGTACAAGTTTGAGGCCCTACTTAATCCAGGCGGCGTAGGCGGGGTTTCGCAGGCCGGGCTCCTGGTGACCTGCTCCCGGAAAGCTGGTCCAAGTTGAGTGAGAGTCTCAGCCGACCTGGATCTGTCCCCATATCTGGTCCATTTGGCGTGCATGTTCTCGCGCCACAGAGCAACACCGCAAGCATTTCTTGATGTGTCGGGCGTCCTGATAGATACTTGGTCATGCCTCAGATTCGGCAACACACGATGGAAGACGTAGCCAGCGCTCTTACTCAGCTTGGTACATAGAATGGGGGCAGGTCAGGGCGGGCCCATTTGGGAGTGTTGGACCGAACGCAACATATGGGCAGCGGGTCGGCATCTTGGATTGGGAGGTTCGGGTTGGACGCAATAATCGCCCTGGCGACGGAGACGACTATGATGGTGACGGTCATCGTGCTCCTCTTTGCGGCGCTGGGCCTGTGGACCGCTATCGCCTTCAACAAGCTCATCCGGGAGAAGAACCTTGTCGCCGAGGGCTGGAGCGGCATCGACGTCCAACTCAAGCGCCGCCACAACCTAATCCCCAACCTGGTCGAAACGGTCAAGGGGTACAGTCGCCACGAACAGAAGCTGCTGACCGATATCGTCGAGCTCCGCAACCGCAGCCGCGCCGCCGACCGGATCAAGGAGAAGGAAGAGAACGAGAACGCCCTCACCGATCAACTCAAGACGCTGTTCGCCCTAGCCGAGGACTACCCGGAGCTGAAAGCCAACCAGAACTACATGAAGCTTGCCGAGCAACTGTGTGACATCGAGGGCCAACTCCAGGCGGCCCGGCGGTACTATACCGGGGCAACCCGCAACTACAACATCCGTGTGGAGAGCTTCCCCTCGAACATCGTGGCCAGTCTGTTCGGTTTCCGGCGGGAGGAGTTCTTCGAGATCGAAACGGCCACCGAACGGGCCACGCCTAAAGTGGAGATACTGCGATGAGAACCTGCACCGTCGCCGTTGCCACAACGTTGCTGTTGGTTGCAATCCCCGCGGCTGGACAGACCGAGCACATCCTCAGCTACAACAGCGACATCGTCGTTAGCGCTGACGGCTCGCTGACGGTCACCGAGACGATCAGGGCCCGCGCCACTGGCAACGAGATCAAGCGAGGCATCTACCGCGACTTCCCCGTTCGCTACGCCGGCCGGTACGCCACCCGGATGACCGTTCCCTTCGAAGTCGTCCGCGTCCTCCGCGACGGCCAGCCGGAATCCTACCACACCGAGGACGGGGACCCCTACCGCCGCGTCTATATAGGTCGCAAGAATGTCTTCCTTAAACCTGGGGAATACACCTACACGCTGACCTACCGAACGAACAGGCAAATCGGATTCTTCGATGACCACGACGAGCTGTATTGGAACGTCACCGGCACGAAGTGGGCTTTTCCCATCGACCGGGCATCAGCATCCGTCACCTTGCCGTCCGGCACCCCGCGCGAGCAGATCCGGGTGGAAGGTTACACTGGCCCAAAGGGGGCCAAGGCACAGAACTACGCAGCCGAGGTGGACGCGACCGGCACGGCGATCGTCCACACCACCCGCCCGCTGGGCAAAGAAGAGGGGCTGACCATCGTCGTGTCCTTCCCCAAAGGTATCGTAGTCGAGCCGACCGGAACCCAGAATCTGTATTACCTGTTCATGGACAACCCCGCGGTCACGGTGGGTGTGGCTGGCCTGGTGGTAGTGCTGGCGTACTACATCCTAGCCTGGTACCTCGTCGGGCGGGATCCGGCCAAGGGGGTTATTATTCCGCTGTTTGAGCCCCCCGAGGGTCTCTCGCCAGCCGCTGTCCGCTACGTCAACCGCATGGGCTACGACACGAAATGTTTCGCCGCCGCCGTAGTGGACATGGCCGTCAAGGGGCACATCACCATCGCCAACGACGACGATGATTACACGCTTGATCGCACGGACGATGGCAAGGAGGATCTAAGCCGGGAGGAGGGCGAGATCCTCAAGGAGTTGCTCGAAACACGAAAGTCCATCGAGCTGGACAAACGGCACCACCATCGCTTCCAGGCCGCCGTCAAGGCCATCAAGTCCGTCCTGTCCGACAACTACGTGGGCAAGTACTTCTTTTCCAACACCAAGTGGTTCGCCCTCGGCGCGGCGCTTAGCGTGCTGACGTTGGGGGGCGTGGCCCTGGCGAGCTTCTTCACTCGTGACGACCCGGCGGTAGGTTTCCTGTCGCTGTGGCTGTCATTGTGGAGCATAGGCGTCTTCGCCCTGGTGCGGCAGATGGTGGCCGCTTGGCGAGCGGTTCTCTCCGGCGCCGGCGAAAGGCTAGGCAAGACCAGTTCGGCAGTGATGCTAACGGTGTTCGCTGTCCTGTTCTGCATTGCCGAGGTCGTCGTCATGGGCTTTCTGGTAGCCATGACAAGCATCATGTTGTTGCCACCACTGATCGTGATAGGTGCGCTCAACGTCTGGTTCTATCGCCTGCTGAAGCGTCCAACGGTGGGTGGGC
Organism: Phycisphaerae bacterium; assembly: GCA_030628445.1. Lineage (GTDB taxonomy): Bacteria > Planctomycetota > Phycisphaerae > SM23-33 > SM23-33 > DAOVQV01. The sequence goes on from DAOVQV010000071.1 coordinate 6,760, forward strand.
GGAATGTGATGGATCAGGTCGATGGCTTCGGGATGTACCTGGGAACTGCCGAGCAGAGCCAGCTGGCGTACGCCCACTCGCCGGAGCGGACGCCGGAGCTGTTCGAGAGGTATCTGCCGTATGCCCTGGCACTGGACGTGGAGAACGTCTGGGCGGAAAGCTTTTCCGACGTGCTAGCCCGCGCCGGCGAAGGCGGTGAGCCGTACACCCCCACCTGGTATCGCGGGGTGGGCTGGGCAACGCTGGGGGCGACTGGGTTCGCCGCCGCGGCGGCTGACTCGCTGACCGGGGCGCTATCCTCAGCCGGAACCTCCCCCGGCTCGAGCAGCGGGAGTGGTGGCGGCGGCTCCTCCGGCGGTGGCGGTGGCGGTGGCGGCGGAGGTGGATGGTGATGATCAGAACGAAACACGCGAACTGAGGGGCAA
>DAOVQV010000008.1 GCA_030628445.1 Phycisphaerae bacterium
CTTCGGTTCGGTCTTGAAGGCCCTGTCGTAGAACTGCTCGGCCTGTTGGTACCGGCCGATCGCTTCGTGCATCAGTCCGGCATTGAACATCATACCGTGGTCTTGCGGCTTTATCTGGAGGGCCTGCTCATAGCAGGCCAGCGCGTCGGCATAATCCTCGGCCGCCGCCAGCTTGTTTGCTGTGTTGGTCAGCTTGGAGTTGCCCCGCTGGAGCTTGACGATCAGGACGATTTGGTGCGGGCTTATTTTGCGGAGGAACTCTAGGACGCACTGATCGATCAGGACAGAGACGATCTGGTCGGTAGGCGGCAGCTTGTGGCTTGCCATGCCCATCGCCATACTTAGCTTGTGGGCGGTGGAGGAGTTCTGCTTCTCGGAGTCGAATTCGCGCATCACCAAGACGGTCGCCAGTGTCCTGCCGGTGGTGATGTCGTCCATCGTGAAGTTAACAGCGGCCAGGCAGTAGCGTTTGATGTAATGGATCGTTTTTGTCTTTTGCTTGATCGGATCGTAGACGGTCCGTCTGGCCCGCTCGTCGGAGGTGGTGACCTTGGCGTTTCCGTAGATCATGGCCTGGACGTTGACCAGCTTACCGATCTGGCTGGCCGTGTCAGTATCGCAGACGGCCATCTGTAGGTCCTGCTCGTCGAGAACGGCTTTGAGCCGCTGACGCTCCACGAGTTGGTACCTATGGTATCTGCGGTTGTAGACATCCAGGGCAGAGGCCAGCCGATCCGAGGCGATCTGGCCCCACTTCGTGTCCAGCGCGGTCTGCCCGCCGAACTCGGCGATTCCGATGCGCTTGATTCCTGAAGGGATTTGATATTGGGACGGCCGTTCGTATCTAAGCTGGACCTTCCCGCCCGTCCCGCACCCGGAAAGGAACCCACCGATACAGACCACCGCTACGATTGCGTAACGATTTATCTTTGAGCCCACGTGGAACTCCTTTTCGTGAGGAAGCATACCACGGGCGGGTCGGTGGTGGAAGTTTGGAGTCTTTTTTTTGGACAGGTTGCGGGTCCGTCGCACGCCAAAGAGGCGGGTGGGACTGATTTGAGATCCGTTCGGACCTGAGTTATAGATGTCAGTTCTGCACCCCTTCGACGTAGGATTCGGGGTCTGCCACCAAGCCGATGCCGTGGATAAACCCGGCCGGCGGGCTGCTCGTCCCGTCACGGTTGATCCGAATCGTCGAGTCGCCCTGTAAAGTCATCTCCAGGTCTTTCAGGCCGATGATCGACCCGGTCATTTTCCCGGTGATGGTGGATGCGCCGCGGAACGAGAACTGATCGGCCGCGATGACCCCGTTGACGGTGTTGGTGCTTCCTCGGAAGGTCACCCCGAAGCCCGGCGCCAGCAGGATCGTGCCGGTGAGCTGTTTGGCCGAGTCGAACTGGTCCCCATCCGGCAGGGCGCCGACGCCCGGGGCCGAGACGTGCCCGCGGAAGTCTATCTGATTGTCCGCAAGGTCTGAACTCGCCCCGTCTTCGGTGACGATAATCCCGTTAATGGTTGTCGCGGCGTGGAAGATGACCTTATTGGGGACCTCGATGAAGAGCACCCCATTGATTGTCGTGTCGTTGTGGAAATCGGGGTTTGTCCCTGCTGCGACTCGAGGGTTGTTGAAGACCAAATCGCTGCCGGTCAGGACAGTTTCCGAGTCAATAACCATTGTGGTCAAGGGGGCAAACTGACTGACGTTTATCGGAGGGAACCGCGGTGCGTCGACGCCTGCGTGAACGTGGTTTTCAAGAACCTCATCGAGATCGGACGTTCCTGCGATCGTAAACCCACCGCCTTTAAGGTAAACGTACTCTTCTCCTTTGCCGGTCAGGAACAGGTCGCCCGTGATGGTGGCGTGCCCGGCGGCTTCGATGGCGACCGGCTCTGGGCGTGCCGAGAGTATGTTGCCATGGGTCGGATGGTTAATTCCCTCAATCAGTGCGCTACCGCTGATGTAGATTTTCCCGTGAGAGGCGATTCCATAATCGAAAACCTCGGACGCCTTGGGCAGCATTGTTAGGTTAATCGATACCGACCTGCTGACGTCGAAGCGCGTCCCGGTGACGGTAAGGCGGCAGTGACTGGCCGCGCCGTCCTCCACCGCAGCCAAGGCGCAGGTGAAAGAACCTTGCTGCAGAGTGATTTGCGGGACGATGATTAGGTCGGCTGCGCTGGATATGCTCTGGCCGTTCGTGTTGGGGGTATCGTTCATGGCTTCTGATAGGGCGTTGGCGAGATTCGGGATCAGGTTATCCTGGTTCGTGGTCGATGGCATCCTCACCGCGTCCAGGTGCTGGAGCATGAACCCCAGGCCGCTCTCCGCCGCCAGTCGCGCGGACAGTGAATGGTGGAAGTTCTCGCTCCTTTTCAAGTCCATGCTGGTGGTGATCGCCATCGCCACCGATAGCGAACTGAACAGCGCCAGGAACAGAAGGGCCAGCAGGTATGCCGCGCCGCGTCGACGGGCCAGTTCTGTCAGATTTGAGCAAAACATGATACAGCTCCTTTCGCGCAAGAAACACGTCGGGCCGACTACGCGGACCGATCGGGGGGGGTCAGGATGCTGATATTACCGCGCTCCCGGCGGCTTAGAGGTTTTCGTAGCCTACCGCCGAGGGCAGTGGAGGCGGCGCGTGTGCTTGAGCAGCTGCAAGTGCCCTCACAAATGAAATGTACGATTCAAACGGTGACCTTGCCCTGTCCGTTGTGGCTTGGGCACAATTCTCGTCGACATCCTGCCCGGATGGTGCGTTGACGAGCCAGAACTTGCTTCTATGATAGATGAACGGCAGCAAATGGACTTGGCTGCTGTCGCACTTCGCGCGAGCTTCGAAGGAGTCGCCCAATGACTGTTCTTGCGGTGATGATCGGTGCCGCGGTGCTCTTGATCCTAGCGGGTAGGTTCTATTCGCGATTCTTGGCCCGCAACGTCGGCGAAGACCTGACTCGACCGACGCCGGCGGTACAAAAAGCCGACGGGAGGGACTACATCCCGACCCCCACGCCGGTCGTCTTTGCTCACCATTTTGCCTCCATCGCCGGGGCCGGGCCGATCCTGGGTCCGGTAATCGCGATAGTCTACGGGTGGGTACCGGCCCTGCTTTGGGTGGTCTTTGGCGGGATCTTCATCGGCGGGGTGCATGATTACCTTGCTACCTACGTGGCGACGCGCGAAGGCGGCACGTCAATCGCGACGATCGCTCGCCGTATGCTGGGTAAGGACGCGTTCGTCGCGCTGACGGTGTTCCTCATTATCATGTTGGCGTTGGTGTGTGCGGCCTTTCTGAACGCCTCAGCCATAGCGCTGACCAGCATGCTGCCATTCGAACGTCTGGGTCTTTCCGCCGATCAGACGCTGTTTCGCGTCGTCGGGCAGGTCGGGCGGCGGAAGGTTGTCATAGGCGGGATCGCTTCGATGAGCGTGGTGTGCATCACGGCCGTCGCGCCGCTGATAGGATACCTGTATCTCAAAAGGAAGGTCGCCGTCTGGAAGTGCAGCCTCCTGGCGATTGCGATCTGCGCGATATCGATCACGACGGGGCTGTTTCATCCCGTTGCGCTTCGCCCAGGGGTCTGGAAGCTTCTGCTGAGCGGATACGTGCTGCTCGCAGCCGGAGTGCCCGTTTGGATCTTCCTGCAAAGCCGCGACTTCATCAACGTCCACATCCTGTACGTCGGAATGGCTGCGATGCTGGTGACGCTGATAGTGGCGGGTCTGCGCGGAGCCGCCGTAGCGGGCGGAATACCCCCGGTCAACGTCGGCGAAGGAAACGCGGCGCTGGGCTTCATCTGGCCTATGATGTTCATCACGATCGCCTGTGGTGCCGTCAGCGGGTTCCACAGCCTCTGCGCCGGCGGAACCACCTGTAAACAGCTTACCTCCGAACTCGCCGCCCGGCGGATCGGCTACAACGCGATGCTGCTGGAAAGCTTCCTGGCCGTCTGTGTGATCGCGATGATGATCGTCGGCGCCGTAAAGCTGAACTACTTGCTCGACGTGCATCCGGGATATCTGGCGAAGGCGTATCCGGATTTCTATGGGGGGTTGGGTTTGGCTAAACTGCCCGGGGCTAATTGGGTTCTTGGCTTTGCCATGGCCGTGGGGAACGCGGGTAGGTTGGCCTTTGGCGTACCCGTCGCCGTCGGGGCACTGGCGGGGATGATCCTGCTGGAAGGTTTCTTGGTGACCACGTTGGATACGGCTATTCGCCTGACGCGGTACCTGATAGAGGAGGTTTGGCGGACGTTCTTCGGCCAGTACGATGTGTTCGCCTCACCGGTCGCTGCCAAAGAACCGCAAGAGGGGTCCGGGGCCGAACCCACACCGGCCGCCGCCGGGGGGATTCCGGCGGCGCCCGATACGGCCCAGGCCGTGCCCGCCCCGGCGTTTCCCACCGCCACCAGCGGCGCGTTCCGCTGGGTACTCAAGCTAATGCGGCAGTACTGGGTCAACTCGGCCCTTGCGGTGGGTTTGATGCTGGCGTTCGCCCTTACCGGTGGGCAAAAGGCGCTGTGGGGGATCTTCGCAACCTCCAATCAGCTCTTGGCGGCGATGGTGCTGGCCCTGGTATCGCTTTGGCTGCTGCGGCGCAAGAGGCGTCTGTTGTTTGCCTTCATCCCCGGCGCAGCGATGCTGGTCACCACGTCAACCAACCTCGTGCTGATGCTGGTGAAATTCCTCAAGGCCCCGTCCGGAAACGCCACGCTGCTGACGGCCGACATCGTGATCATCATCATCACCGCCTACCTGATCGTCGCCGGAATCCGCGCCGTGTCCAGTCATCTGAGGGGCAACGAAACCCGCCCCGCAGCGCAATGACGGGGCCTACGATTGCTCAGCGGCGGGCCGTAGGGGTGCACAGAGGCGCCAATTGCTCTCAAGCTCTCGAAGTGCTTTACCGAAGAATACGTAACGCAATTCGTTTTTTAGTTCAGGCGCTGTTGGATTCGGCGGCGGGTATCCGGGAAGGACCCGCCGCCGCGCTTTTTGAGCACTAAGTCCCTACCTGGCGTATTCGACGCAGCGGACCTCGCGCAAGAGCGTAACCTTCACCTCGCCGGGGTATTCCATCTCATCTTCGACGCGGCGGGCGATGTCGCGGGCGATCTTGGCTGAGAGGCGGTCGTCGACCTGTTCGGCGTTGACGATCACCCTGACCTCGCGGCCGGCCTGGATGGCGTAGGCCTGGTTGACGCCCTCGAAGGCGGTGGCGATCTCCTCCAGCTTCCGGAGCCGCTGGATGTATCTTTCCAACGTCTCACGCCTGGCCCCGGGCCTGGAGGCGCTGATGGCGTCGGCTGCCCCTACGATCGGCGTGTAGGCGCTGGTGGCCTCGATGTCGCCGTGGTGGGCGCCGGCGGCGTTGATGACTTCTTCCTTCTCGCCGTACCGCTTGCACAGATCGGCACCGATCTGCGGATGGCTGCCCTCCACTTCGTGGTCGGCGGCCTTGCCGATATCGTGCAGCAGCCCGCAGCGGCGGGCCAGCTTGGGGTTAAGGCCCAGCTCCTCGGCGATTACCTGCGAGAGGTAAGCCACCTCGATGGAGTGCTTCAGGACGTTCTGGCCGTAGCTGGTGCGAAAATGCAAGCGACCCAGCGGCGTAATCAGCTTGTTGTGCAATCCACGGACGTTGGCCTCGAGCGCAGCGGCCTTGCCGGCCTCGAACATCTGCTTGTTGACCTCCTTCTCGACGGCGGCGACGACCTCTTCGATTCGCGTCGGATGTATACGGCCGTCTTGAATCAGCTTCTCCAGCGACCGGCGGGCCACTTCGCGCCGCACCGGGTCGAAGGCGGAGACCACCACAACGCCGGGCGTGTCGTCTACGATCACGTCCACGCCCGTGGCCTTCTCGAAGGCGCGGATGTTTCGGCCCTCCCGGCCGATGACGCGGCCTTTCATGTCGTCGGAGGGGATGTCGATGGTGGAAACCGTGGAATCACAGGTATGCTCAGCGGCATATCTCTGGATGGCGGAGGATATGATCTCGCGGGCCTGCTTCTCGGCCGTTTCGTTGGCCTCTTCGATCTGGCGGGAGATCATCTGCGATATTTCCGGCTCGATCTCCTTCTCCACGCGGGTAAGAAGCTCCTGCTTGGCCTCCTCGGCGGTGAGGTTGGCTACCTTCATGAGCTGGGTCTTCCGCTGGGCGATCAGGTCGTTGAGGTGGCGGTCCTTCTCGGCGAGGGATTTCTCCCGCTCGGCGATGGATTTCTCGGCTGTCTCCACCATCCGCTCTTTTGCGTTGAGCGTCTCCATCTTGCGATCGATTATGTCCTCGCGCTTTGAGACCCGCTTCTCCTCGGCGCGAAGCTCCTGGCGTATACCTTCGGTTTCCTTTCGGAACTGCTCCCGGATCTGGATCAGCTCGTCCTTGGCTTGGGCTTCGGCCTGGGCGAGCACCTTTTGGGCCTGGGCCTCGGCGGCGGTCTTGATCGCCTGGATTTCCTTGTCCAGACCCACCCTGCGCGCACGTTCCAGCAGTTTCATCACAAATGCGGTGATGGAGATCAGCACCAGGCCCACTATGAGCATCTGAATCGTATAGCTCAGGTCGCCCTGCGCGAGTATCTGGAAGGGGATTTCCATGGCACTTCCCTTTCTACTTAAGTGCCACGGCCGAGATGGGACTCCCCGGACAAGCAGGCGGGCGGACGGAAATAAAACATCCGCGATTAGATCGGGCCTGATTTACCCGTGCCGAGCAGCAAAGCCTTCTTACCGCGACTGGACAGATCCAAGTAGTGATGCGCGTTTAGACTTCGTTGTGTCCATCTCCGCGCGATAGTCTACCGGTTCCATCCGCCGACGGCACAAAAACCAAATTCCAGAGCTTATTGACGATCCCGAAATCTTCGCTGCGATGGCTCATGTAAATTCTATGACCCTAGGGCCTCGTCCCTGTGGGACGAATCATCGACGTCCGGCGCCGGGGCGTCCTTTTGCCTGAGAAGTTCCCCGCACAGAGGCGAGGCGACACCGCCGACGCACAAGCCGGAGGCGCGTAATGCAAAAAAAGTCTTCTTTGTCCGGCTTTGGTACGCCGCTGCCCGACGGCCTGCTTGCTTGAAGTCCACTGGACCTCGGCCGTCGCTATCTGATTATTATGGTCGCGCGGGTGAGGACTCATCCGCGTCGAACCGTTCAAAACTCTAAACCTATAATAGTCCCGGCGAAGATAACCAGTCAAGCGCAAAAACTTTTACCATTGCTCCCCGAGTTGCTCCCCCCAGTTGAGATCAGCTGGCCCCACCGGCGCGTCCATGATTCCCAGACCAATGAACCAGACGCGAACCTTGTTATCTGTCATTTGAATCTTCTCCCGGTCTGCTGACCAGTACTGTAGCGACGCTGGGCGGGGGTGACAACAGATGGGCCGGTGGGTATAGTTTCCTTGGGTGAACAGACACCCCAAACGTGGAGAGCGAATATGGACCCTGAGAGTATCCTTGCCAGTTGGACCGATGTCCTTACCGAAAGCAAGTTCGTGGGCAACACGCTGGTGCAGTGGCTGGGCCTGCTGGGTGTGCTGCTGGGCAGCTTTATCGTCGGCAAGATCGTCTCGTTCGTGCTGGGGCGTCAGGGTAAGCGGCTTGAGCAGCGCGAGAAGGTTTATCTGCTGGCCGCGACGCTGAGGAGCCTGGCCGGGCCGGCTGGGCTGCTGATCCTGGCGGGGGGGCTGTACGCAGCGTCGATCTTCATGAACCTCACCTACATTCAAATCGTCACGAAAGAAGTCGTAGACGAGGCCGGCCGGACCGTCACCGAGACGGACTCGCAGACCAAGACGCTGCTGCCGTTCTGGCTTAACATATGCAGGACCGTCGCCGTCCTGGCTGCGACTTGGTTCATCTTCAAGCTCGTCGATGTGATCGAGTTCTTCCTGAAGAAATGGACCTCCCGGACCGAGACCACGCTGGACGATCAGCTTGTCCCGCTCGTCCGCAAGACACTGCGCGTCTTCGTGGTGATCGTCGCGCTGCTGTTTATCGCACAGAACATATTCGAGTGGAACATCGGCGCGCTGGTGGCCGGCCTCGGTATCGGGGGTTTGGCCTTTGCCTTAGCGGCCAAGGACATGCTGGCGAATCTGTTCGGGTCGGCGACGATCTTCGCCGACCGGCCCTTTGCCATGGGTGAGCGCGTCAAAATCGGCGAGCACGACGGGTTGATAGAGGAGGTGGGCTTCCGCTCGACGCGGATTCGAACGCTCGCGGGGCACCTGGTGACGATCCCCAATGCCACGGTTGCCAACGAGATGATCGAGAACATCGGCCGGCGGCCATACATAAAGCGAGTCCTGGACGTGACGGTCACGTACGATACTGCGGTGGAGAAGGTCCAGCGGGCGGTGGATATCATCCGCGAAATGCTCGATACACGGGCGGAAAGCTTCCCGCCAGATAAACCCGGGCGCGTGTATTTCAACGACTTCAATCCGGCCAGCCTGAATATCGTTGTCTACTACTGGTTCACCCCGCCGGACTGGTGGGAGTATCTGAAGTTCAATCACCAGTTCAACATGGAGCTGCTGCGACGCTTCGGCGAGGAGGGTATAGAATTCGCCTTCCCGACCCAAACGCTCTATCTGAAGAAGGATTCCGACTGACTGAAAGTGACAAGCGCGGCGGTCAGGCGATCCTGCATGGAACGAGCACGGCGACCCTCCAGGCTTGGGCACGTTCCGGCGCAAGTGACGAAGCGGGGCGAGAAGGAAGCGTCTCTTGGAACTTCGCCGTCCGCGGCGGTGAGAGTGGAAACCACAGCCATGCCCAAACGCACTTGGCGGAAGTTGCTGTGTCCGTTTTTCGTGAGCCTCTTGGCGCTGGTGGACGCTGAGGCCCGTGCGGCGAAGCCTTCTGCAGCGCCGGGCGCCGAGAAGCGAACGGTGCAGTTCACCATGGTCGTGACGTTCAAGATCACCGGCGACCCTGCTGAGATCAAACTGATCCACTCGATCCCAAAGACGATCCGGAATCGCCAGAAGATTCTCGAGATTACCTACTCCCGCCGGCCGGTAAGGGTCTTCGACGTCGCGGAGGACCGCTACGCCGAGTTCCTCGTCGCCAATCCCAAGGAGGACTTTGAAGTTCGGATTCAAGTGACGGCCCAGCTCGAGCGGTACGGCCTGGGCCGTGCAATGCGCAGCGATACCCCGAACAAGGAACCGGATCCCGGAAAGCTCAAGGAGTACCTCGCCGCGGAGGAATACATCGAGGTGGATCACAAGAACATCCGGGACATCGCAGCAGCACTGATGCAGAAAGACCAAATGGCGACCGTCAAGGCGTGTTTTGACTATACAACGGATGCCCTGGATTACGGCGGGTACAACGCCAAGTCCGTAGGCGCCGTCAAGGCCCTTGAATTGCACAAAGGCGACTGCACGGAATACGCCGACTTAATGGTCGCCCTGTGCCGCGCCTCGCGAATCCCCGCGCGCGTCGCCGGCGGATATGTGACCAGTTGGGACAACACACCCAAGCACTCCTGGGTTGAGCTTTACACCGACCGCTGGGGGTGGGTCCCTTTCGACCCTACGTGCGCCGACGGCGGGTCGGGGGTGTATGCGGCCCTGGAGAACCGGTACATCTACCTCAATTATACCCGCAACGACAAGACGCTTGAGGGGCACCACCGATACTGCTACCGCTACAAGCGCGCCCCCACAGTGCCTGGATCGGTCAAGGTTGAAGATACCTTCACCGTCAAGGAGCTTCCCCCCCGGCGGCCGCAAGTTAAACCCCGATCAGCCGATTGCGAACCCAGGTGAAAGATGAAACCTGAGCAAATACGCGTAGGTGTCATAGGCTGCGGGCGGTTCATGCGCCGCCAGCACGCCCAGACGATCGGGCGAAGCGATGCACTTGTATTGCATCATCTTGCTGACAAGGACACGGGCGCGCTGGAGCAGGTGGCCCGGCGGTACAAGCCCGCCCGGACCTCGACCAACTGGCGAGACGTTGTCGGCGACGGAGAGGTGGACGTCGTCGTCGCCGGGGTCGACCCGAAGTACCACGCCCGGATCGCACTTGCAGCCCTGCAGGCCGGGAAACCCATCTACGTCGAAAAACCAATCGCCGAGACGATCGAAGCCGCCTTGGCGATTCAACGGGTTTGGAGGCGAACAGGTGTGCCCGTAGCGGTCGGGTTCAATCGGCGCTTCGCGCCGGCGGTGAAGATGCTCAGTGAGATCTTCGCCAGCACCGCCAGGCCGGTCTCGATCCTGTATCGCATCAGCGACGACGGCCGGATAAACCCGCCGCAGCGGGCCTGGAAAAAGCAGGACCGCCTGCTGATAGAGCTGGTCCACATCTTCGATCTGCTGAGCTTCCTTCTTGGTTCGGCCCCCGCCGCCGTCTACGCCGTCGAGGCCCGCTTCAACGACGCGGTGGTCACCGTCCAATTCGCCGACGGGAGTTGTGCGTCGATTTTGTCTTCGTCCTACGGCTCGCTGGCCCAGCCGAAGGAGCAGCTTGAAGCGGTGCTGGATCGGGCGGCCGTTCAGATGGACGATTTCGTGGAGGTCCGCACGTACGGGCTGGCGGGATTCCCCCAGCGCAGCTTCTTTCCCGGCCGGTCCTACGACGGGTGTGATAACAGTTACGTCGAGGCGTTTGCCGAGCGCGGCCTTGCCGCCTACCTCCAGCTGCGCAAAAGGTACAATGACGCCATGGTCGCCTCCGGAGTACTAACCGACAGCGGCGACGCAGAGGCCTGGCGCCGGGCGAGCGGGCTTCTTGGCGATCCGCCACCGCCACAGATCAACTACTGCGCAGATAAGGGCTGGGCCGAAGCATTGGAGAGCTTCTGTCGCTGCGCCGCCGCCGGGAACAAACCACCCAACGCCGACGCCGCTGACGCCGCACGAGCCACCGCATGCGCCTTGGCGGGAAGGCGATCGATTGGGGGAGGAAAACCAATCCGGCTCGATCCGGCCCGGTGGCTTGCGTGATAGGGCGGCGATGAATCCATGAGCGAGAGGCGAATCGACAGACAGACCATCCGGCGGATCTGTCGGATATATGATATCGGCGAGGAACTGCTCTCGGTGCAGCGCGCCGGCGGCACGGCGGGTATGAACACCAGGATCCGCACGCAAGGGGGCGAGTTCTTCCTGCGGTCCCGCTCCACCGAGCACGCACAGACCCAATACATCCTTTATGATCATAAGCTTCTCACCGAGCTGGGAAGGTGCGACCTGCCCGTGACCCCGCCGCTTACCAGCAAAGACGGCGCGACGTTCGTCCGGCTGGGCGCGAAGGTATTCGAGCTGTTCAAGTGGGTCGACGGGCGCCAGTTCGAGCAGGGGGACCGGCGCCAAATGACCGACCTCGGCCGTCAAATTGCGCGCCTGCACCGGAGCACCGCCCATATGACCCAACATAAGGACAAGCCATGGGAGCAGGACCCGACGTACCTGCTCGGCGAGCTGGAGGCTCTCACCGAGAACACGCGCCGCGACGAGAAGACCGAGCTGCTGGAGCGGATACGGGCGGAGTTGGTTGAGTTGGCGGGCAACTTGTGCGCTGATGTCCGCGGACAGTTGCCCCAGGCGATCGTTCACGGCGATGTGCATCCGGGTAACGCGCTGTTCACCGCAGATCGGCTGGTCGGGCTGTTCGACTGGGACTGGGCCAACCGCCAGATGCGCATCACCGATATCTGCGACGCGATCTTCTTTTTCGCCAGAAGGTCCCCCAACGAATTCAGCGGTCGGGACATCTGGTCGTTGACGTGCAGTTTTCGGATCGACGGTGAGCAGGCGAGTCTGTTCCTGGACGCATACGAGGCCCGCAGCCCGCTGACGTCGGGCGAGAGGGAACTGCTGAGTGACTTCCTGGCGGCGCGCTGGCTTCAGGAGCGCATACGGGGGATGCGAAAGGTTCCCGTCGAGCAGAGACTTGGGTTTCTGGATCGCGGGGATCTGTTAGACGTACTGGAACATCTGAAGAGCTTCGCTATCCCCCAGAGCAGTTAAAGTTTCGGTGTATCGTTTGGGTATCGATGACGACCCGCGGCTGGGCCCCTGCTCCGTCGGGGATTTCGTCACCTACCTGCTCATCCGCGCTCGCGCGAAAGCGCCCGTATCCTTGGGATCCACGCCGATTGTGTTCTGATCCTCCCGGCCGGCCTCGTACGCCCCGATGTCCGGTGCCGCCCCGGCGAAGTAGCCCGGCTCGCAGCCCGGCAGCGCCCGGTCGAACTTGCTGGAAAGATCTGCGCCTGCGTCAATGGCTGGGCTGTCTTTGTGCAGATGATAGGTCCGCAGGTCAATCCCGCCCTGATCGGGTCCGGCGACGCCCACGCCGTGTAGCTCGTATCCCGTCTTGGGCGGCTCAGAAGGCGATGAGGAGGTGTACAGGTTGTAATCGATGTGGTCCGGGGCCATGTTTCCCGTAAACGGCTGATCCCGGGCCGGGTCGACCGGCTCGTATTGGCGTGTGCCCAAGAAAATGTTGTTGAGGAACCAGAAGCCCTCGGTGTGGTAGCTGCGGTTCCAGTGCAGCGGGCGGCGCGTATGCATTGTGTTGTGGTAGAAATAGACCGTCGCTTTGCTGTCGTGGAACGACCAGGCGTTGGCCCCGTCGAAGACGTTGCGGTAGACGTACAGCGGCCCGGCGACGGGGAACTTGATCCGCATGCCCGTACCTTCTTTCCGCAGCCAATTGTGGTGCCAACGGCAGTTGACCCCGCCGGCGTTAGGCTCGAGGCTGTCGTCCAACACATCGACGATAAGGTTATGGTGCACGTTGGTATTCTGCATGAGGTTCGGATCGCGCTGGTCGGACTTCGTCTCGATCCCGTCGTGGGTTTCGTGGACGTAGTTGTAGCAGATCTCGTTGCCGTTTCCGGCGTTCCGCAGCTCGATGCCCCTGTGGTCGCTGTAACCGTAGTCCTTGAAGACGTTCCAGATGTAGGCGTTCTTCCCGCCGGCCGTCGGGAAACAGGGATTCAGCGTGATGTCGCAGCGGCGGACGACGCTGTTGCGGGTCTTGTCCGCCATCCAGACGCCGTGCGTGGTGCCGGTGATGCTGCAGTACTCGACGATGCTGCCTTCGGTGTCGGCGGTGTGGACGCCCCAGAAGGCGTTTTGGAGCACTAAGCCGCGAACGACGCAGTGATCTACGCCTCGGATCGCCACCGCCGCCTCCTGTGGGGCGACGGCGATGCTCACCGCCGAGGGGTTCCTGCCGCCGGCGAAGCGGATCAGCAGCTCGCCCTGATCGCTGCGGTACATCCACAGCCCGCCGATATGGACCAGCTCGGCGTCGGGCTTGGTCTTCTTCCCGCCCTTGACGCCTTTGACGAAGACCTCGGCCGCACCGTCCTTGGACTCGCTGAGGCCCGGGACGAACTTGGCATCGGCCGTCAGATTGAACGGTTGAAACGGAATCCCAGCTCGATAGGCCCCCGGTGCCAGGTCCGGCGCCTCAACCCATTGTGGAGTCCAGTCAATCGAGCCGTCTATTACCGCCCCGGGTTGGCCCTCAAGGACCAGTGGCGCCTCGGGCGTGCCCCCGGCGACGAAGCGCACCCGCTCGCGATACACGCCCGGGGTAACCACGATGTGATCGCCCGCGCCGGCGCCGTCCAGCGCCCGCTGGATCGTCCGGAAAGGCTGACGGGCGCTGCCCGGCCCGGTGTCGTCCCCGGCCGGGTCGACGAAGTACCCCCGCCCGGTGGACTGGCATGCGCCCAGGAAAACTATCGCCAGAAACGCCGCTACCACCACCGTCCCGGAATAAATCATGCCACAGACCTTTACTCAACCCCACATTCTCATTTGATCTCTTGTGCGTAACCGCTACGGACAATTCCGCCATGTATTGTACGGCACAAGACGGCTCCGGCAAGGTCGATCGAGCTTGAACGGGCGGGACGCGGAGGATATGTGCTTAGGGAAAAGCGATTCAAGAGCGCAAAAGAAATATTCTTGAATTTTAGATTTATTCTTGCACACATCGACTACTTCTTGTAGAGACTCACGTTAGTACGTGCCAGTTGGAAAGTCAACAGGTGTCTCGAACGAAGTGTCTTCAACACGGAAGGAGAAGAACATGATGGTTCGACTCGTGATGACCTGCTTTGTCGTGTTCTTTGCGTCATCCCCCCCCGCTGCAGCAGACGATAGCACGTTCGTCCAATCGGATGCGCCGAACACCTGGTTGGCGTTGGCGGATGAAATCGCTGCGGTAACCGAGGTGCCGGATCCGGCGCCCGCGCCCCAGCCGGAGCCGCCGGCCGGTGAGGGGCCCCCGCTGCCGTTCCACTCCATTGAGGGCGTCTCCGGCGGCGCGATCACGCCAATGGCCTATTTATGCAACGCCGGGGCGAAAGGCAGTACCTGCGGGAGGCCTTCGATTGCGTACACGTTTGTTGCTCTGGGCGAAAAGAATTTTCACGTCGTTTCCGTCACCCAGACGTTCTTCGAGCGATTCGAGCTGGGGTATGCGTATAACTGTTTTGGTCTTGGCTCGTTGCCGCACGATCTGAAGCGCCGGGGTCTGGACAACGGCCCGGACAACGTCCAGCTGCACCACTTTAACGCGCGGGTTTTGCTGATTCCGGAAGATAGCTTCGACCTGCCGTTACCGGCCATTACGGTCGGTGCGCATTTCAAATACAACGAGGGCGTACGTAACATCAAC
>DAOVQV010000127.1 GCA_030628445.1 Phycisphaerae bacterium
CGGCCGCGATTCGCTCGCCCAGACGCTGCGCCGCATCGACCATCTCGGATCGCGACCCGTAATTCAGCGCCAGGCACAGGTACATACCCGTGTTTTGAGAGCAGGCCTCCACGGAGGCGTCCAGCTCACGAAGGACGGAGTCCGGAAGGCCCTCCCGCCGGCCCAGGTGACGCAGCCGCACGTTCTGCTCGATCAGCGTCGGGCGTTCCAAAACGAGGTACTGAGCATACAAATGCATCAGCACGTTGATCTCCTCGGCGGGCCGGGACCAGTTGTCCTGCGAGAAGCTGTAAAGCGTCATGGCGTCAAGGCCCAGCCGGTTGGCCTCAATCACGATGCAACGGACGATCTTAGCGCCTGCCTCATGCCCGGCGGAGCGGGGCAGGCCGTTGGCCTTGGCCCACCTCCCGTTCCCGTCCATGATGATCGCCACGGACTTCGGAAAGCGCTCGGATGGGATACCTAGGGCCTTTCTGGCCTCCGCGGTTGCGTCGATCAGCCCCGTCATTGTCCCACTCCCTCGATCTGCATATTGTGAACGATACACTCATTTCGCTCCGGACCGACGCTGATAAACCCGACCGGCCGAGCCAAAAGCTCCTCGAGCCGGTTCACATACGCTCGGGCCTGCGACGGAAGCTCGCCGAAACTGCGGGAGGTGGTGATTTGTTCGGTCCACCCCGGCAGCGTCTCGTAGATACACTGGGCGGAGGGCATCAGGTCTGGATTGAACTGTTCTACCATCTTCCCGCCGACGCGGTAGGCGGTGCAGATCTTCACTTCCTTCAGCCCGGTCAGCACGTCCAGTGACGACAGGGCCAGCTTATCGACGCCCGAAAGATCAGCCGTGTATCGGACCGCGAAGGCGTCGAACCATCCGCAGCGGCGGGCACGACCCGTCGTCGTCCCGTATTCTTCGCCTTGTTCGCGCAGGTAGTGACCGGTCTCGTTGTCCTGCTCGGTCGGGAACGGTCCGGCCCCGACGCGGGAGGTGTAGGACTTGATAACCCCAACCACGCGCCCCACCGCGCTGGGAGGGACGCCCGCGCCGGACGCCACGCCGCACGCCGATACCGACGAGCTCGTCACGAACGGATACGTCCCGTGGTCGACGTCCAGCATGCTGCCCTGGGCCCCCTCGAACAGTATCGGCTCGCCGGCCTCGATACCCGCACGCAGCATCGATCCCGTATCGCAGATCATCGGGGTCAGGCGCCGGGCGAATCCGATATATTGTTCGACGATTGCATCGGGATCGAGCGGGTCGGCCCCGTAGACGGATACGAACATCTTGTTCTTCAGTTCGACGATCTTGCGGATCTTAGCGCCGAGCGTATCGCCCTTGGTAAGCTCTCCGACGCGGATAGCGGTGCTGCGGGAGGCCTTGTCGGCGTAGCACGGGCCGATCCCTCGCCCGGTCGTCCCGATCTTACCCCCGCCCAGCAGCGACTCGCTGAGTGAATCGGCGAGCTTGTGGTACGGCATGACGACGTTTGCCGATTGGCTGATGAACAAATTCTCCGGGCCTATCGCCACCCCGCGGGGTCGAAGCTCGTCGATCTCGCCCAGTGCGGCCTGGGGATCGAAGACCACCCCGTTTCCCACTACGTTGCGAACGTCAGGATGCAGGATACCGGACGGGATAAGATGCAGCGCGTATTTCTCGCCGGCGACGTTGATGGTGTGCCCCGCGTTGGCCCCGCCGCAGAACCGCACGACGTACTTGCTGAGCCTGGCGAGGGCGTCGACGATCTTGCCCTTCCCTTCATCGCCCCATTGCAGACCGATAACCGTTACGTTTCTTGATTCCATGACCTCTTCCTACCTGGCCCCCCGAGGACGCAAACAAATAAGAATAAGCGCCGGGGGGCGTCTGTCAAGGGGAACCGTCGGTCAAATCGCCCTGGCGAGACTTGTTTCGCCCGGCCGATAGCAGTACAATCAAGGTGTAGAAAAGTGTAGAAAAGTGCAGAGGCAAGCAGGAGTATTTCACGTGGTTCGTCGGCGCGGAAATGCCAAGTTGCTGGGCTTCGGGCTTGATAACGACGACGAGAAGCTGCGGATCACCCGCGGAGAGAACTTCCACCTCGTCGGCGGTTCGGACGATACGCACAAGTCCATGCAGGAAAAGTGCGTCAAGTTCAACGAGAAGCTCGACGCCAGGGAAAAGGATCTGGACGATCTGGAGCATCAGGAGTTTCTGGATCTCGCCGCCGACTGCAATATGAACGTCCCGACCCTGAAGCCCCACGAGCACAAATCGCCGTAACCCCTGTGTTGTTCCAACAATAGAGGCGACCGGATCGGGGCAGGGTTTTTGGGCAAAAAGTTGATAAATATTCCTTGTGTGTCTTGCTTGAAAAAGATTAGAATCAGTTGTGACCTGTCAGAGGCAGTTCTTGATCGTTTGATTAAATCATATCTCTGATGCAATCGAACAAGGAGGTTCGTTGGGCTTGGTATGCTTGGTTCTATCGGAGGGACCGGGCATGCTCAACGGAGGAAGATGGATGCGTGCGTTTCGTCCGAGCCACTTCACGCCGACTGATGTACTCGACGAGGTGACGGAGCAGGCAAAGGAGGTCAATGTACTCCGGTACACGGCTAGAGCGAAAGCCGGCCTGCCCCTCTTTGAATCCTCGCCGGAAGCGAGACAGCTAAGGGCAAGACCCATACGACCCCTTGGCGCCACAGGCAGTTGAAGAGGCAGATCTATTCGCGTCAGTCTGGTCCGCTGTCAGTTCTGCGACGTGAAGCTGTTCTGGTCCCCGCCGGCGTATCGTCGCCGGTGTGGCGCTGATCGATCTGGTTCGAGGCCTCAGTTGCGCAGGCGGTCTTGCTTCGAAGTCGCGCTTCGAGCCGGCCTTGCCTTGGCTTCCCCGCAATACCTATTCACGTCGTTTCTCCGCGCTCGTTGAAAGGTCCGCCACGCCAACGCTCAAAAAACTCTATGGCGCCGTTGCCTGTCGCCTTACAGTGGTGTCCGATTTTCATGAGCCACGCCGACGGCGACAGCGCGATTCTTGTGACTGACCGGCCGCGTATCGAGCCGTCCGGAACAGACGCCCTGCGCGTCCGGGCGCCGGGGAAGATCAACCTGAACCTGCTGGTCGGGCCCAGGCGGCCTGACGGGTTCCACCCGCTGGACTCGTTCGTTGCTCGCCTGACGCTTTATGATGAGATTGAGCTTCGGTCCCGAGATGACGGGCGAATTTGTTTCGCCTGCACCGGGGCTGATTGTGGCCCGGACGAGCAGAACCTGGCGCACCGCGCTGCATGCGTCCTGGGCGCTGAGTCCGGCGGCGCGGCCGGCGGCGCGGATATTGTGTTGAGCAAGCAAATCCCGGCGGGGAGTGGGCTTGGCGGAGGTTCTTCCGACGCCGCGGGGGTGTTCGTGGGGCTCAACGAGCTGTGGGGGCTGTCCAAGTCAGCGGCCGAACTTACCGAACTTGCCCTGCAACTGAGCAGCGACGCGGCGATCTTTTTCGGCCCGCCCACTGCACGCATGACCGGGCGAGGTGAGCGGATCGAGCCTCTGGCGGTGCATCCGTTTTTCGCCGTGGTTTACCTGAGCGATTTCGCTTCGGCGACGGGAGAGGTTTACGCCGCCTTCGATCGACAGCAGTACGCCGAAGTCGAACAACTCGAACCCGAACTGCTCGCCGATAATCCGCCGTCGTGCTGGCGGGGGAGGCTTATCAATCAGCTCACCGACGCGGCCGTGGAAGTTTGCGGCGAGCTGGGCCGGTTGCGTCGGCGCCTGTTGGAGGCCGGGGGTCTTCCCGTGTCACTGACCGGCAGCGGCAGCGCGTTGTTCATCCTTTGCGATACGCTCCAAGAGGCCCGCGAGTTGCTCACCAAGCTACCGCCCGATCTGCGAGAGCGCTGCATCATCGTCCGTCAGAATCCTTGGTAGTCGGCGGCGGTTCCTCGGCGCAAGAAAGAACCCACCCGAGCTGGCCAGCTGGGTCCTCGAAAGCGTGTCAAAGGCTATTGAGCTTTTCGTTTTTTCAGCGCCTCGTCATTGTCTCTCAGCATGTCACGAAGTGTACCCAGAACCTTTTCGTCCTGTCCCTGTCGCTTATAGAGGTCTTTCAGCGCCAGGCGGATCGCGTTGCGGACACCTATTGTCCCAGCGCGTTGCAGCTGTGCCTGCAACTCCTGGATTATGTCATCCGGTTTGCGAGGCACTTCATCACGCAGCCCGGCGATCGCGATCAGGCTCATCGCCGCCGGATCGAAGCAGGTCTCCTTCATCGTTCCCACCAGCTTGATCTGCACGTCGGCACGTCGGGCTCGTGAGCGTGGCGTGGCGGGTCTTGCTACTTGTGTGGCTCGTATATTCGCAAACAGTTCCTGTATGGCCTCGTGGTTCTTGACCGTCTGTGTGATCACCAGCGTCCCGCTGATGTCCCGAACGGCAGCGATCTCACCTGTTGGCCGCCAACTGGCAGGATCAACATTCTCCTGAATCAGTGCCATGAGGTCCTGCACTTCTACCCTGTCGGTCCAGTCGACCAGATCGCGAATGTCGTAGACGATTGTCCTCACGTAGGCTGACGAGGAAAGGTCGTCCTTCGTGGATATCGTCACGACCCCGCCATCGACGATGTAATCGAGCGGCTTGACGCCGCCAGCGTCGTCCAGGATCGTTCGAAGCGCCTTCCGGAAGGTCACATTCTTCAGGCGGACCGTAACAGGCGTGTCCTTCTCGATGCCCACAGTCTGCAGCAGATTCCACTTGACGTGAATGTTCACGCCTAGTTTGTCGCGGAGGAAGGCAAATACATGTTCCAGAGCTACCCCTGTGAGGTCCGCGTTGAAGACACCCGTTGCCAGCTTCATTCGAACGGCCGTGTTGGCGTATGATTCGCCGGCCGGGCTTGGCGGTGGCTCCACATACCTCGGCTCACGGCGCGATTCGCCTGTGCGCCCTTCTCGCTCATCTTCGCGCGTCGTGCGCCTGCTTGTTCTGCCCCGGTCTCGGGTTGGCTGGGACGCGGCCGTGCGCGTGGCGCGCGACTTTTCCAACGCCTACCTGGATCTGTGCGGCCCGTTCTTCTACCGTGGAGTGCTGGAAAAGTTCGTGGGGGAAGTAGGCTCCGATCGCTTGCTCTTTGGTACCGACATGCCCTGGTTCGACCCGCATCAGGCGATTGGCGCCCTCATGTCGGCCGACATCGGCGATGACGATCGGCACAACATCTGCCATCGCAA
>DAOVQV010000146.1 GCA_030628445.1 Phycisphaerae bacterium
GTCATCAACAGACGGCTGAGGCCGCCAATTCCTCACTCGCGAACTTTCCAGCTAAGTGGCTCCATTTGCCCCACGCCTTCGGCCTGGCGAACCTGCCGGGCAAAGTTGGCAACAACGTGGGTCCCGTCAGAAAACGTGGTCGCCTGGACGGCCCCATCTTCGCTGAGAAACTCATGCTGGAGCATCTTGAGCTTGCCGATTTTGCGATGCAGCCGCGTCACCGGCAATGCCAACCCAAGCGCCTCCCGGACCGGCGGATCCTCCAATCGGACCGAAAAGCTGTCCGTTGTGTGCGCTGCGCGATCGACCCAGCGATATTGCCGACCGAAGGGAAACACATTGGGCGGGGAGCCATACAAAGCGTCCATGGCCGCCTTCTGCCGGGCGAAGCCCTCAGTCCTGCAACCAAACACACTTGTGCACTCGAACCGACCGCCATGGGCGTTGTAGTTGTGGAGCTCCCACCAATCGTGGAGGAGGGAATCGTGATAGACCAGCATCGTCATGGGTACGGTCCAGCATGCCGAATCGCCAAAGGCCGGCAGCATCTTGCTCGTGCCGATGTCATACGAGCAGGCAAGCGTGTCGAGAAAGCCCTCCGAGCTGACGATACGGTTGCCGTTGGTCCCCGGCCCCAGAAGGCGGCGGAGAAACTGAAGGTCGCCCGACCGGTCCAGCGCCTCTCCGACGTGCGACGGATGGTCGAGGGCGTAGCATTCCCTCGGCCCGGCCGCGGCATTGACGTCGTAGTGGGTCCAGGTCGTCTCCTTCATGGGACCAGCGTAGGCGTCCGTGACGAACTGCTCCTGATGCGGCGTGCAGCACCGATACCACTGGAACTCATCGATGCGCCACGCGGCAATCGGCTCGCCGGACTTGTCGTACCGAAACCCCTTACGGGTCGCCTCGGCCCCGTCGTCCATCGCCTGCTCGACCCACGTCCACGGGGCCACGTCGAACCCAAGCTGCTTGATGGCGCTAATCTGGGGGTCGCTCAACCAGATCGGATCGTCGCCGCCCATTTTCCAGTCCGTCCGGTAGGTGTTGTGCCGAACCGGGTAGACGAACACCCGGTCGAAGCCCATCTGCTGAAGCTTGCGGCATTGGGCGACATAATCGATGTTACTTTGGTTGTATCCAATAAAAGCCATCATCGCACCGAACAGCCGTTCGACGGCAGGGCGCTCGGAGATCTTCTCGTCCCATGATTTCCAGTCGCCACGTTGTCGCACTCGTCGGCGGTAGCACTTGCACAGACTCGTCAGGTCTGCATCCACAGGATACAGGCGCACCTGCCTTGCGTAGCGCATAGCCCCCAGCGATGCTTCTTGTTCGACGACGGCAAAAACCGACCCGTCGGGGCGCTTTCCCACGCGCCCGCGCCAGTCGCAATAGTCTTCGACCGTAAGCAGCAAGCCGCCTCGACCAGACAAATATCCCAGCATAGCCATGGAAAGGTTCTCATGCCCGGCGTGTCTGAGTGTCTTGACGAACGGCTCGCCGCGCCCGTCGAAGAGCACCCCCTGCATCACAGGCAGCGCCAGTGTCAGCTTCTCTTGTTCTGGAAGAAACGAACCGGGTAAGGAGACCGCCTGCATGTCGCCGCCGTCGCCCTCGAAGCTGAGCGTAACGTTCACGTACTCCTCGACCAACCGCCAACGGAGCCACAACGTCCGGCCGCCCACACGGAATTCCTGGGATATCACATCCGGCGACAGAACTTTAGCCGTGCCCACACCCAAGGGTATGCGTTCGTTCGATTGTCCAATCCAACAGTACCGGGTCCTCTCATCGAGTTTCCAGGTCGCCATTCGCCGCCGGTCGATAACAAACAGACTGGTAGCGTCCCGACGACAGCAAACCTCGAGGAATTGATTGGATATCTGAACCATGAACCAATACCCGGCCGCTTCGCATTGCGGGCTGTATCCCCCCGGGAAGTGCCTACCAATCGAACGTCTTTTGCCAGGCGGCTTTGGCGTCGGCTGTCGTCACATCGATCAGCATCCCGCTACCGCCGGCGATCGTCACCCGGTTAGTATCAGTGACTCGGCCAAGTTCGCCTACGGGAACGTCCTTCACCACCCGCAAGAACGCGTCGTATTTGTCAGGCTCAACCTCCACTAAGAATCGCCCCGCCGATTCGCCGAACAGCAAAGCTGCCTCGGTGACGTCGCCATCGGCCGACGCTGCAGATATGTTCAACTCAAGACCAAACCCTCCCCCCAGCGCCATCTCCGCAGCCGCCACGGCCAGACCGCCTTCGGACAGATCGTGACAGCTCCGCACGGCCCCCGCCTCGATACTCGCCTGTAAGACCGACATCACCCGCCTGCTGGCGGTAAGGTCGACCGGCGGGACATCGTTCCCGCTGGCGACTCCCTCGACCGTCAAGAAGTGACTCCCGCCGAGTCGGCCTTGAGTGCGGCCGAGTATGAAGATGTAGTCGCCTGGTTCTTTCGCATCGGCCGTGACGCACCGCCCGGCGTCTTCGATGACGCTCATCGCCGAGATCAACAGCGTCGGCGGAATCGCGATCGTCTCGCCGGATTCGGTCTGAAACTCGTTGTTGAGCGAATCCTTACCGGAGATAAAGGGCGTCGCGTAGGCGAGGGCGGCATCGCGGCAGGCCTTGGCCGCCTGGACGAACGCGCCCATGCGGTCCGGTTTGTTGCAGTTGCCCCAACAGAAATTATCCAGAATGGCCGTGCGCTCGAGGTCACCGCCGACGGCGATGGAGTTTCGCAGCGCCTCGTCCACGGCATGCAGGGCACTTTGGTACGGATCCAACTCGCCCAGGCGCGGGTTCATACCGCAGGAAATCACCAGCGCCTTGTCGCTATCCAGCACCGGCCGGACGACGGCGGCATCGCTCGGACCGTCCTCGGTAACACCCACCAAGGGCTTGACCACACTCCCGCCCAACACCTCGTGGTCGTACTGGCGGATGATCCATTCCTTGGACGCCACATTCGGGGCCGCCAGAATCTTAAGCAATGTCTCGTTGTAGTTGTCCCTCGCGGGTGGATGGGGCGAAGGTTTATCGACCTTCTCCCAGATGGCCTCTTTGGTCGGGCGAGGCAGGCCGTGGTGTAAGAACTCCATGTCCAACTCGCCAACAAGCTTACCGTCGTAAAACAGCCGCAGCATCCGCCCCTCGATGCCGTACCGGCCGATTACCGTGGCCTTGACGTCCTCGTCGGCGAAGATCTTCAGCAGCTTATCCAGGTTTTCCTGCGGGACCGCCAGGACCATCCGCTCCTGGGCCTCGGAGATCCATATCTCGGCGTGGGAAAGCCCTTCGTATTTCAACGGGACGCGGTCCAGGTGCACCTCGGCGCCCAGATCCTCGCCCATCTCGCCAACCGCACTTGACAACCCCCCCGCCCCGCAGTCGGTGATTGCTGAGTACAGAGCGGCGTCGCGGGCCTGGATAATAGTCTCGAGCATCTTCTTTTCGGTGATGGCGTTTCCAATCTGCACGGCATGGGAGAACTTCGTCTCGTGCTCGTGCGTCAGCTCCCCGGAGCTGAAGGTCGCCCCGTGTATCCCGTCTCGCCCGGTCCGCCCGCCGACCATCACAATCGCATCGCCGGCGCCGGGGTTCTTGAAACACTTATCGCGCGGCATGATTCCGACGGTCCCGCAGAAGACCAGCGGATTACCCAAGTACTTCTCGTCGAAGTAAACCGCACCGTTTACGGTGGGGATGCCCATGCGGTTTCCGTAATCGCGCACACCGCAGACCACGCCGCGCATCACACGCCGCGGGTGCAGCACGCCTTTGGGGAGCTTCTCGGGCGGCAAATCCGGCGGGCCAAAGCAGAATATGTCGGTATTGGCGACCGGATACGACCCCAGCCCGGTGCCCATAGGATCGCGCACGACCCCACCGATTCCCGTCGACGCCCCGCCGTACGGCTCGATCGCCGATGGGTGGTTGTGCGTCTCGACCTTGAAGCAGACGGCGTAGTCATCGTCGAACTCGACCACCCCGGCGTTATCTTCAAAGACGCTGATGCACCAGGGCTTGGCGAGCTGTGCCGTCGAATCGAAGATGGTCGATTTGATAAGGTTCGGTATCCGCTCGACCTCGTTTCCGGCGGCGTCGGTGACGCGGACATCGGAACGGAAGGTCTTGTGGACGCAGTGCTCCGACCAGGTCTGTGCGATCATCTCCAGTTCAACGTCCCGCGGCTCGCGGCCGATGCTTCGGTAGTGGTCCTGGATCGCCTTCATCTCGGTGACGTTCAAGAACATCTCGCCGTCAGCGGAGAGTTTCTCAAGCCCCGCCTCGTCCAGGTTGCGGATCGCCACTTCGCTGATCTTAAGCTCATAGGCCTGGGCGGTAATCTCCGGCGGGGTGTAGGCTTCGAAGTGGACCTCTTCGATGACCTCGTTGGCAAGCAGCTTGCGCGCGATCTCCTGGGACTGTCCCGCCGGGATTTGCCCGGTAAGCTCGTAGCGCCTGGCAGTCCGGGCCGAGGTGAGGTCAAAGCCCATCTCGCGGATGGCCTTTTCCGCCGAGGTCGCCACGGGGTCCATCACGCCGGCCTTGAGGTGGACCTCGATGACAGCTGCACCGTTGGCGGGAGACTCACCGAGACTGTACTGCTCGATGACTGGGTCGATCAGCAGCTGCTCGGCGACCTTGCGGACGTCGGATTCGCCCA
>DAOVQV010000019.1 GCA_030628445.1 Phycisphaerae bacterium
AGCTCGATCAGCGAAACCCCCGCCCGGCGCCGCCGGGGTCGAAGGGTGCGGTAATGTTGGGCGGATGTAACGGTCATTGGGCGGTCGCCTTTCCGGTTACCGGGTCCAGGTCAATCCGTCTTTGGATATCGCCCACTGCAATGATGACGGTCCCGGCCGAGTCGGGTATGGCGTGAATGTTGAATATGACCACTTCGTCGCCGCCGAAGTCAGCCGAGATGATCCTGGCCCGATACGGCTCGGCGGTAAGGTCCGTGATGTACGGCGCCGAGGCCTTCTTCAGGCTGGACACGCCGGAGATTTGCACCCGCCCGCCGGCTAGGTCGAAAGCGACCTCCTTCGGTTGGCTCGTGGTGGAGGCCTTGGCCCCCGCATAACGCAGGTCGCAGACGATCTGTCTGGCTGCTACGTCGGCGCGGTACCGGGCTGTGGCGGAGGCGTATCTTGGGATGGCGATCACGGCCAGTACGGTCAATATCGCCAGCACGATTACCAGCTCAAGGAGGCTGAAGGCCCCCCGGGCGGGGCGGGGCGCGTTTGTGCAGCTTTTGTTCATCTACCAGCCCACAGCGTAATGTCAAGGAGCCGCGTCCGTCCCTGCGCCAGGTCGGTAGCGGCTCCGGGTTCTTTGTTCTTCGTTCGTCTTGAGGCGGGGGCGCCTGTTGCGCCCGGGATGGCCCCAGGGCGTCCCGGCGCAAGGTAAAACTCCGCCGCCGGCGGGATTAGTAGTCGCTGTACAGCTTGTCGGCGACGTCCATCTCAGTGGTGGTGTTGGCCCGGATATCGCCGGTGGTTTCGTTGTAGATCCACCCCACGGTCGTACCGTCGATGTCGCTGATTCCGCTCTGGCCCTTCTTGGCGCCGACGGGGAGGGGCGGGACCTTCCGCATGTACGGTCCGTAAATGTGCGTCGCATCCCTGCTCGCCTGGGCTGTCCCGGCGTTGTTGGTGTACTGCAGGAGCTGGTTTTGGATGTCGGTCTTCGTCGGAAACGATCCGGTGTGCTCGATTGCGTAGAGGTCTATCGCGTTTCTCAGCACGGCCAGGTCGCCGGAAAGGGCGGCGTCGGCGGCGCCGGCTGAGCCTCGGCTCATCCGCGGAATCGCGATCACCGCGATGATCCCAATGATCACCACGACAACTACCAACTCAAGCAGGCTGAACCCCTTGTTCTGCTTGGATCTTGTCTTGCTCATTCGAATGTCTCCCGGAGATTAATTGATGCTCACGGTTAGTTACGGCGGCCTATTGTTCAATATGACCACACGTCTTGTCTTGTAGTTCGTGATCGTCAATTTGCTTGTGTGACTTAACTTACACAAAAGGTGTTTCTTGCCGGGCGTCTGCGGCGATTGGTAAGGTTCCGATGTCGCACGTAATCCCCCCTTGTCCCGATCGTTACCTCTCAGACGCCGTCTGGAGCTTCAGCACCACTCGCTGGTCGTCGGACTCAAAGACAGCCGTGCTCTGGGTGATGGACACCAGCGTGAACCCGTCAAGCTGCCGCCCGACGAGCAGGCAGCGGTCGTCCACCACCGCCCTGGAGCCCCTGTCGCTTACCATAACGGCGCGGAGCTGATGGTTTTGGGCGAACTTATCGGCCGCATCCGGTTGGGGTTCGCGAGCCGTCTGCTCGACATACTCAGTCATCCAGGCCTGTGGCGGCCTAAACGCGTCCGGCGCACTTCCCAGGTGCAGTTGCTGCGAGACGGCTAGCTTGTCCAGTCGTTTGGCTAGTGAGTCTTTGGGCTTGGCGGCGGTGCGTTGGGGCGGCTCGGGCGGGTCAGCAACGGGCTTCTCCCGTACGGTCTTTTCGCTTGCAACTGGGCTCGCTGCTGTCGCTTCGCTGGGTCCGGTAGGCGAGCGACGCAGAAGGCGACCCGCGGTCACAGCGGCCAGTGCAAGCGCAAGGGCCGCAATTAGCACCAATTGCCGTTTAGATAACTTCATAGCACTTCAAGTAGAGGATATGAAATCGCCGCAGGCAAATGCGGGCGGGGTTATTTCTGGTTCCCCCCGGCGGGGGAGGCGGCGTACCAGAACAGTTGGAAACGGAACGTCCCGGGTGTCCCTGGGTGTTGGGGGTCGCCGGATATTTCAAAGCCCGATATGCCCGTATCAGGGAAGCCCTCCGAAAGCCTGTGAAGAAACAGCGCGCTTGTCTTGAACTTACCGACACCGGCCAGGTCGATCGGCACTATGTTGTATTTGCTGCCCTTATGGATCTTACCCAGTTGGATGCGGTTCGTTTTAAGTCCGCACTTGTTTACCAGTTCGGTCAGGCTCACGATTTGCCGATTGAGGTGCTTGATAGGGCGAAGCGTGATCTTGGTCTTGGCGAGTCGCCGGCGGACGGACTGTAGTTCCTTCTTAAGTGAAGCGACGGAGGAGGCCAACTGCGAGGCCCTTCGCTGCTGGTCCGCCAGGTCTCCCTGCTGTTGTTCCAGGGCCGCGTGCTGGTGCATCAGCGGGCTCATCCCGCCGAAGTACACCCCCGCAGAGGCGGCGATGCAGAACACCACCCCGGCGGCATCGATTCGCCAGTGGATCCGTTTTTTCACTGTCGACAGTCTCATCAGTCTAGATCGAACACTCGATATTGAACGCGACAGCTTCGCCGGTAAGGAAAGGCTGGCGGTCGCTTTTCATCAGCTTGACTTCGTCGAACAGCTCAATGCGCTCCAATCGGAGCACGAAGCGGGACACACCTGTCTGCGTCTGGCCGAACCCGCTGAGGGAAAGCTTGTACCGCCGCTGTCCCAGCGGGACCTCCTTCGGGTACGACGCGGGCGTCTGGGGGCCTCCGGAGACGTCGCTGTCAAGCAGGCTCAGTTTGCAGTCGTTCAGGACGACCTGCTCGCCGAGTTCTTCCGCCAGCAGGACGAGGAGCTTGGACCAGTCGGGCTGATTCCCCATTGCCTCGCTTGCCTCCAAGGCCGCCTGGACCTGGGGAAGCTGGCGTCTATACCGGCGGATCGCACGGTCGGATTCGCTGATCTGGCGGGCGGTTGACTCGATCCTGTCGCTGAGGCCCAAGTCATGGCGGCCCCACATCGCGTAGCAGATACCCAGGCCCGCCGACAATATCACCGCATACCCGCAGCAAAGGGCGATCCAGACGCGCAGACGGGCGTGGCGCTGTTTGGCGGCGAGTCTGTCGGAGGGTATTAGGTTGACGTTGATCATCCGTTTAGCCCTCAGAAGTATTGTGCCAGGCCCACCGCCAACGTCAGCGAGGCGTTGGAAGCCTTCGGTAGAATCGACCGCGGACACTGTGCCACAACCGTTGGGTTTACGCTTATGACCTCCGGGGCGAGCACCGAGCCGAGAAACTCGCTCAGTCCGGGAATCGCCGCTGTCCCCCCGACAAGCAGCACTCGCGTGACACCCCCCTGGGCGTACTGATTGGCTATGTAGGAGAACGGCGCCTGTAGTTCTTCCGCCATCGCCCCGAAATGTCGCCCGAGCACCTTGGCGAACTGCTCACGGTAGTGTTCGTCGAGGTGTTCGGATCCTTCACTACCGAACCCAATGGTCTCAAGGACGCGTTCGGCGGTCTCCAGGTCCAGTTGGAACTTCTCGCAGGTGGACTGAAGCAGTGGGGCGGCGCCGGCTTCGGGGAGGGACCGTTCGTATGCAACGACGCCGTGGCAGATGACGGACAGGTAAGCCCCGTTCCACCCAAGGTCGAGGATCGCGGTGCTCCCGGGTTCCGGGGCCAGCACCGGCTCACATGCACGGGCCGCTGCCCAACTCCGCACGTCGAAGGCCTTGACGTCCATGCCCGCCGCTTCGAATGCATCAAGGAGCTGGTTCGCTTCGTCATGCGAGCAGCCCACAGCCATTACTTGTGCCGAATTCCTGGCGTGGGTGGGAGAGGGTAGGTCCCAATATGACATCTCGAACGAGTTGGGCGCAAGTTTGTGCATCCGTGCCAGCTCCATTCGGGCAATCTGATCCAGAGACGCTCCCGACCCACGCGCCGGTAGCTCCAGAATACCCGTCAGAAGCTTCTCGCTCGGGACGGCCAGGACCACCTGGTTGTCCGTGAACCCTTGTCGGTGTAGGATGGATCGCAGGTTCTGGACCTCTTCGTGGTCGATGTGAGCGCCGGGGGTGCTTCTGGGGATCGCGCAGAGGGCCTCGATGCGCCACCCCTTCCGCGTGCGGGTTAGCTGGGCTGCCTTTGTCACCCGATCGCCCAGGTCGATCCCTATCGGCGTCCTGGCGGATGCGGATACCCCTGTCATGCACCACCTCCGTATGTCATTGATGTGAGGTCGAACAGAGGCATGAACATGCTGATGGCGACCACGCCCACGACGATCCCCATGAGGATCAGGATTACCGGTTCGATAATGCTTGTCAGCGATCGGATGATGATTTCATTTTCATCGTCCAGGAAGTCTGCCACGTGCAGCAGCAGGAGGCCCAGCTTTCCGCTTTGTTCGCCGCTGCGTATCGCACCGCAGACGATTGGGCTGATCAGGTCCATATCGGTAAAGGCTGAGTACATGGGCTCTCCACGGGAGACGAGATCCTCGGCTCTGATGATCAACTCGGTGTAGTGGACGTTCCCGGCCGCGTTCCTGGTCAGCCTCAGCGCCTCCAACACCGGAACATGTCCTTCCAGCAGGACACCAAGCAGCCGCGTTATCCGGGCCGTGGCGAAACTCCTGGTGATACGCCCAAGCTGCGGGACCCTTAAGGCGGCCGTGTCCCTGGCGCGCCTCCCGGCCGGTGTCGCCAGCCAACCTTTCAGGGCCGCTGCTGACCCGATCAGCGCCAACAGCACCGCCCACCAGTACGATTGTGCCAAACTGCCCACTACCACCAGCATCTGCGTGCTCGCCGGGAGAGGGACGTCCAACGACTCGAACAACCCCGCGAACTTGGGCACGACGAACGTCAGAAGAAGCGACAAGACGCTTACGGCTACGAACAGCAGCAGGCACGGGTAGACCATCGCCCCGACGATTGCGTTGCGAACGTGCAGTTCTTTTTGTTTGAAACTCGACAGACGTTCCAGCATGGGCACCAGGTTCCCGCTGGACTCGCCCGCAGCGATCAAGCTGCAGTAGACCGGATCGAAATAGTCCGAGCGGGCTTCCATCGCCTCTGCCAGCGACGACCCTTCTTCGACGCGCAGGCGGGTTTGTGCGATGGTGATGCGCCAGGGGCCTTCCTTTGTCTGGCGATGGAGGGCCTCCAGTGCCTCGACCAGGGGCGTCCCGGACAGAACAAGCACGGAAAGCTGTCGAGTGAACACCGCCAGGTTCTTCAGGCGGCGGGCCTGTCCGAACCGAAAGCCCGATTCGCGCCGGGATGTCGTCGGGCGGGCGGCGTCCTCGGTCAGGTTGATTGGGTACAAGCCCTTGCGGTGCAAGATCTCCGAAGCGCTGCCGATGTTGGGAGCTTCTATGGTGTCGGTGAGCTCCTTTCCCGACTTGTCACACGCTCGGTAGGTGAATCTCATATCATTACCTTCTGCGGTTCTGCCGGCGTGGCGGGCGCCTCGGTTCCGGTGCTCGTTTGTTCTGATGGATCGTCGTGCGCGACGCACAGGACCTCTTCCAGGGTAGTCTTGCCCTCGACGGCGGCAAGGACGCCTTCTTCACGAAGCGTCAGTACACCCAAGCTTCGAAGCTTCTTGCGCATCTCATGTGACGGAGCGGCTCGGTGTATCATCTCTTGCATCTCAGCGGAGATTTCCATCACCTCGTAGATGCCGGTCCTCCCCAAGAACCCGGAGTTGTGACATCGCTGGCAGCCGAGGCCCTTGCGGAAGACCCGGTTGTGGTTGTCCTTGAGGGCGGCGTCGGCCAGGACGTTCTGCGAGGGATAATACTTCGTCACGCAGTGCGGGCAGATCGTCCTTGTCAGTCGCTGTGCCAGCACTCCGTTCAGCGCGCTGGACAGCAGGTATGGCTCCGTGCCCATGTCCAGGATTCGCGCTACGGCTCCGGGCGCGTCGTTGGTGTGAAGCGTCGCCAGCACCAAGTGGCCGGTGAGTGCGGCCTGGACCGCCACGCGCGCCGTTTCCTGGTCGCGGATCTCGCCGACCATGATGATATCGGGGTCCTGGCGAAGAATACTCCTCAGCGCCCGCGCGAACGTCATACCGATAGAATCGTTGACCTGGATCTGGTTGATCATGTCCAACTGGTACTCGACGGGGTCTTCGACGGTGACGATGTTCTTCTCGGGGCTGCGAATAAGCTCCAGACCGGAATACAGCGTTGTGGTCTTACCGCTGCCTGTTGGACCGGTCACCAGCACCAGGCCGTGAGGGCGGCGAAGCATTCTGCGGAAAACCGTCAGCGTCTGCGGCCTGAACCCAAGATCCTCCATGGTGATTCGCAGGTTGGCCTTATCCAGTATTCGCATGACCATTTTCTCGCCGAGCAGCGTGGGCATGGCGGAGACGCGGAGGTCGATTTCGCGGCCTTCGGCGACGATGCGGACGCGGCCTTCCTGCGGGAGGCGCTTCTCGGCGATGTCCATCTTCCCGATGACCTTCACGCGCGAGACGATCGAGGCGTGCAGACCGGGCGGGGGCTTCATCAGATCTCGCAGGAGCCCGTCGATCCGATAGCGGATCCGCGTACCCCTCTTTTCCGGTTCGATGTGGATATCGCTCGCCCCGTCTTTGATCGCCGTCAGCAGCGCCATGTTGACCAGGTTCACTATCGGGCTGCCTTCGACCATTTTGTCCAGGTTCGTCCCGGGGCCTTCGTCGACGGCTTGGGACTCCACGACCTCCACGTCGGAGTCGGCCAGGGACGCCAGGAACGAATCCACGTCGGTGTTCCCGCCCGCATACTTCTTTATGAACTCCAGTATGTTGGGGCCGGGGGCCAGTACGGGTCTGATCTTGCACCCGGTCAACTGCCTCAGCCGGTCGATCTTCGGTAGCGACTGGGGTTCGCTCATGGCCACGGTCAGCGTATCGTGGACTTTGAACATGGGGATGGCCGCGAGGCGTTCGGCTTCCTCCTCGCCGATAAGCTTCAGCAAGGTCGGGTCTATCAGCCCGTGGCGCAGGTGGCAGCTTTGCAGCCCGAGGTTGCGCCCAAGGATGCGCAGCATGTCGGCGCCGGTGATGAGCCCATGCTCCACCAGCATCTCGCCGAGCTTCTGTCCGGTGGCCTTCTGTTCACCCAGCGCCCGGTCCAGCTGCTCCTGGGAGATAACGCCTTCCTCGACCAGTGCCTCTCCGAGCCGCAGCTTCTTGTCAGCTTGCGTCACAGGAAACTCCTGACGGCTGAGTTCACATCTTCAAAATGCTCGAACTGTGCCGAGATCCCCGTCAGTTCCAGCACCTCCCTGACGGTCCTGTTGGCCGCGCAGAGCTTCAGCGCCTGACCGCTCTGGGCTATCTCGTTGGTCAGCTCCACGAGCGTCTCTAAACCCTTGCTGTCGACAACGGGCACGCTCGAGGCGTCCAGAACCACACGCCCGAGGTTCTCGCGCAGCACTTGCAGGAACTGCTCCTTGAAATCCTCCGCATCCGTCGCGGCGAGCGGGCCGTCCGGCTTGATGACCGCCACGGCCCCGTATTGTTGGGCTAGGACCTTCACGTCATGCCGCTTCCTGGATAATCGGCAAGGTCAGCGTAAAGGTGCTGCCTTGGTTGGGTTCCGACTGAACTGTGATGTCGCCGCCGTGCAGGCGCACCACTTCCCTCGCAAGCGCCAACCCCAGGCCCGAGCCCGTTTCGCAAGCGGCCCGGCCGTTGTGGGCGCGGTAGAACTTCTCGAAGATCTTTTCGGTCTCTTCGCTGCTGACGCCGATGCCCGTGTCGGTGACGTCGAAGGCGATCTGGGACTGATCCACCGAGGCGCTTACGGTCACCTGTCCGCCTTCGGGTGTGTACTTCAGAGCGTTCCCGATTAAGTTGTGCAGGGCAAGGGTGATCTTGTCGCGGTCGCCGTGCATTACGGGCAACTTGGGCGGGGATTGGAACGTAAACTCGATGCGTTTTTCCTTGGCCTGCGGCCCGTAATCCGCCTGGAGCTGGCTCAAGATCTCCTGGAAGCGAACGTCGTCATTCTTCAGGTCGAACGCGCCCGCCTCGACCTCCGAGACGGACAGGATGTCCGAGACAATCCGTTCCAACCGCCCGGATTCCTCGTTGATAACGTTGAAGCACTTGGCCTGGGTGGCGGGGTCGTTGAGGCCTTCTTCCAGGGCGGTCTCGACATACAACCGTATGTTGGACAGCGGAGTTCGCAGCTCATGCGCAGCTTGGGCGAGGAATTCGTTGCGGGCCTTTTCAGCCACCCGCTGCTGCGTGATGTCCTCGATGATGATCATCGCGACCCCGGAATCCTCCCGACGGACCGGGCGGATGACATACCTGAGCACGCCTCCGCCGGCCGAGGCGTCTCGCTCGTGCTCGATAATAGTGCGCTTGTGAGTTGGCCCGGCGGCGGCGCGCTGGATTGGCTCCAAGATCCTTTCGTCGTGGATGAACTCGGTGAGATCCGCGCCCATGATCTTGTCCCGCTGGGCCTGGAGGAGAACCGCAGCTGCGCCGTTGACGTACTTGACCCGCTTGTTTGCGTCGACCAGGATAAGTCCGTGCGGCAGGGCATCGCAGGCAGCTCCGACCTCGCCGCTTGCAGCGTGCCCGGATTGGAGTGACTCCTTGGCTCGCGCCAGAACAATCTGCTCGGTTAGTTCTTTCTTTTCGGTAAGTATTCTATTCCACGCTGCTGCCTCGGGTCCGAATTTGGGACTCACTTCCAGGGCGCCGAGGGCCTTCTCGCCGGCGCTTGCAGCTAGAAGCGCCTGTCGAACCGCGCCGATTGCTCGGAGCCTCACGCGACAGTGACGGTAAACCAGCAGCAGTGCAATCAACGACAAGGCGCCAATGACGCCCAATCCGCTTTGGGCCTCCAGATCGGTCAGGAGCCCACTTGCGGTAGTGGCGCTGATTTCCAGGTGGGCCTGCCCCCGTCGCTGAATCACCAGTGGGCATCTGACAGACGTCTTCTTCCCGGCGGATGATTCGGCGTATGTCTCGGCCGCGCCCGACCAGCGGGACGGCACCTTAAGCAGGTTGATGCGCAGAGGATCGGCGTCGGCGATGACCTGGCCGTTCGGTAAGACAATGCGGCAGGAATCGAGATTGTACTTGACCCCGGCTTCGGCGATAACGGCACGCAACGTTGAGACCTCGTTGGCTGTCAGTAAGGTTTCGGCGGTCCTCGCCAACGACTCACCGATCACGCGGACCTTCTCGACGTTGGCGGCTTGAGAGACCCGCCGTTGGGCCTGCAGCGCCCACCACAGTGAACCTGCCATCGCCGATAGGAACACCCCCGCGACCATTATGCCAACAAAGGCAACAAGACGCTCTCCGCGCATGAGTAGTCGCTGTCTGGAGGCCGGTTTCTTGACGACTGGCCGTTCAGTCCTCATTGCACACTCCTGGCGCACAGTCAGTACGTGCCCTCAGAGAGTCTTTCGGCTTTCTGCGCCAAGACTTTAGGGATGACTCGGCCGGGAGGAGACTTGTTGTGCCGGCGTCGGGGCGGCGATATCCCCGCAGGCCGACGGCGACTTGTAGGACGGTGTCCCACAAGATAATCAGCTTCTCTCTTACACAGCTCATCGCGTCTTTTGCCGATATTGGATATTGTAAGAGTGCTGGGTCTGGGACCCAGCAGGAAGTCCGTGGGCGGCCGAAGTCGTTTAGGAACTGTAAGCACCGGCCTCGGCATTGGGAATCGGGACTGCTCAGGTTTTGCTGACCCGGGGGCGAACCGCTCGTATCCGGTGTTGTGGGAAGTTGTCGCTTCTAGCACTTCGTCGTGGCGACCACGGCGCGCAGCACCATTGTTTAACCAGGACTCG
Source organism: Phycisphaerae bacterium (assembly GCA_030628445.1). GTDB lineage: Bacteria > Planctomycetota > Phycisphaerae > SM23-33 > SM23-33 > DAOVQV01. Next base: position 9,862 of record DAOVQV010000019.1, read on the forward strand.
GTGATATGCCCGCGAAATCGGTACGCCGCTGCAGCACCGGGGGCATCTGTTAACAAAGTCGCTTTTTCCTCGGGCCGATAAGCGCTAGGTGAGTTTGGAACCGCGGGGCCATGAGTTGCTCGTCGACTAGGTGCCCTTCAGTTGTTGCAGGCTTGGGGGGACGGGAGTTGTGCGCTGTATCTGTGAAAGCAGCGCCGGACCACCGAAAGAGAGGCGCCTACCCCGTGGGGTCCGGTTGGGTCGCACAGAAGTCGGGTTCTGTGGGATATGTCTTGCTTGCAAGGCCCCTTGGGGCTTGCAGTGAGCTTGGCGCTACGTTCGGGAGTAGGGGAATCTGAAATGACCACGCCGGGAGAAACCAAACGGGTCGGTAGCAGACGATCAAGCGGTTCGCGCGGCCTGGGCCGCGGACGTTTTTGGCGGACCTTGCACCTTGTCCGCCCGGTGCTGCTTGCAGCCTTCGCAGCCCTGGCGTTTGCGGTCCTTTTGGGGCGGAACCACGACAGCTTTGAAGACAAGCTGGTGCAGAGCTTTCAGCGGTACCAGTTGGGCTTTGCGCAGGGGATGGCGGGGGCCATAGAAGAGGCGCTTAACGACATGGCAAAGAGCTTTGCCATGATTGGCGCCCACCCGCAGACGGTTCGCGGCGGGACCAAGTGCCGCGACATTATCGATTCGTACTACGCGACGTACTCGGACATCCTGGAGCATGTGGCCCTGTCGGACGCGGAGGGTGGGATTGTCTATCAGTGCCCGCCCGACGGCGACCTCGACACGCTGCGCCGGTTTGAACGGTTCGATGAGATTCGAAACTCGCGCCGGGTCGGCCTGAGCAAGGGCGGGCCGATCACGATGGTCAACGGCGGGGACGAGCTGCGCATCTTCGCGCCCATCTACAAGTCAGGGCAACTGCGCGGCGTGCTTTTCGCCGGCGTAAGTGTTCAGAAGCTGTCGGCCAAATGCCTCTCCAGACCCGGCCGGGCGCAAAACGGGTACTGCTGGGTTATCAACACCGACGGGCAGATCATCTTCAGCTCGGACCGTCGATCTGTCGTGACCTGGGGCCGGAAAGGTTCAGGTGAAGTGAGGTTCGCCAACGGCGGCGCCGAGCAGGAGAAAATCCGCGACGGGGCTATTGGCCAATGGGTCAGCAGCGGCCGGTCCGGGGTAGCGGAGTTTACGATGGCGTCCGGTCAGGGCGGTAAGGAACTGGTAGCCTTTGCGCCCGTCACACTCGGGGGGCACAGGTACGGGCTGTTGGTGGGTTCGCCCAAGGCCGGTATCTCCGTGCCGATTACCTCCCACAGACGCGTTACCTACACGCTGATCGTCGCACTGACGTTGCTGTACTTCGCCACGGGATACGTCGCGCACCGCAGCGAGAACGCTCATGCCCGCCTGGCCGAACAGCGCAGAGAAGCAGCCGAACACGCCAACCGAGCCAAAGGCGAATTCCTGGCCAAGATGAGCCACGAAATTCGAACGCCGCTTAACGGTATCATCGGTATGAGCGAGCTGGCGATGGGTACGGACCTCGACGACGAGCAGCGAAGGTACCTCCAGGTGGTCAAGGACTCCGCCGACTCTCTGCTGCTGGTCATCAACGACATCCTGGACTTCTCGAAGATCGACGCGGGTAAATTGGAGCTTCGGTGCACCGCGTTTGTGCTGCGAGATTGCCTCACCAGCACGCTGGCGCCGCTGAAGGCCTGGGCCGTCAGAAAGGGCCTGGTCATGGAGTATACCATCAGCGAAGAGGCCCCGGCGCAGTTGACGGGAGATCCGGGACGCGTTCGCCAAGTAATCACGAATCTTCTGGGCAATGCGATCAAGTTCACCCAAAGCGGCGAGGTGACGGTCCGCGTGGAGGTCGAAGCGGCCGACGAGCAGCAGGTCTGCTTGCACTTCAGCGTCCGGGATACAGGACCGGGAATCCCCGCGGATAAGCTG
>DAOVQV010000200.1 GCA_030628445.1 Phycisphaerae bacterium
CGCCTGTGTGGGTCGTCCGGGCTGTTCGAACGAAGCTCGCAGGCTCATCGAGTCCGGCAAGGCCGCCCAGGCCGGTCTGGAGCTGTGGCTGACCTGTGATCCCGGTCCGGCGTCACAGGACAAGTGGCCCAAGGCCGCAGACAACATCAAGCTCTGGCCCAGATGCTCGCGGAACAAGGCCCTGGCGCTGATGTGGGCTGCCGACATCGTCGCCGTCCCGCACGACAACAACGCACCTGCCAACCAAGCCGCCAAGCCGGACGTGCTCTACGAGTCACTCATGTTGGGAACGCCCGTACTGGTGGGCGAGGGCGCCGAAGAGGCCGAGCTGGTCCGACGCGAGGAACTCGGATACGTGGTCAACCACAACCACCCGCAAGAACTCAAGGACGTGCTTAAGTCTCTGGGCGATACCCGCAAGCACGACCAGATGCGAAGACGATGCCGCCGGTACTTTCTGCAGAACCTTACGTTGGCGGATGAGCTGGAGAAGTACGGACGGTTCTACCGCCGCCTGATTGACCGCCAGCCCATACCGAATGGAAACCAAAGGACCTGAGCCGCCCGCAGCCGGTTCCTTGACACCTCCGGTACCTCGGTTACCATACCGCAGGAGATTATCACGGGGAGTCGGGATGCGAGTGGTGCTACTGCGTCCGCCGCGATACGTTTGGCCTTTCAACAGCGAGACCTCCGCCTTCTGGCAGCCGTTGGGATTGCTGTGCCTTGCCGCGGCGGTCCGTCGGGAGCTCCCGGAGCTGGACATCGAAGTCTGGGACGCCCCCGGCGAGAAGTTCGGCTGGGCGACACTGCGCCGCAAGCTGACGGCCGGACCCATCGACGTGCTGGGGATCGGCGAGGAAACCGTCTCCGCCCACGAGGCGCTGCGGGCGGGAAGGCTCGCCAAACAGCTCCACCCTAATTGCCTCGTCGTCGCCGGGGGGACGTATTTCGCTTACGCCATCGAGCAGGCCCTGGATAGTGGCTGCGTGGACGTAATCGTCCGCGGCGAGGGCGAGCGGACGTTCGTCGAACTGCTGCGGCACGTGGACGACCGCGGCGAGTGGCGTCAGATTCGTGGCCTGATATTTCGCGACGATCGCGGCGAGCTTCGCGTCACACCGCACCGCCCGCTGATCGACGATCTCGACGAGCTTCCGCCACCGGCGTACGATCTGATACCGATGGACAAGTACGGCCGCGGGTCGCGCAACCACCCGGCGCTGGTGAGCATCGAACATTCGCGCGGCTGCATCGACAACTGCTCATTCTGCATCCTCTGGAAGCACATGGGCGAACCGCTCGACGGGAATGGGCGGATGCGCCCGCGCCTGCGGACCAAAAGCGCGCCGCGAAGCTTCGATGAGGTAACGCATCTGCACAAACGGTACGGGCGGCGGACGTTCGGGTGGGTGGATCCGACCTTCAACGCCTCGCCGCAATGGTCCGACGCCTGGGCCGAGCGAATGCTCGGATCCCCGCTTATCGACGCGCGCGGTAAGCCCAGGACGCTGCACACCGCCTGGCTCCGCGCCGACTGCGTCGTCCGCGACGAGAAGCTGGGGATCTTGGAGAAGCTCGTCCGGGCCGGTGTGCACCAGGTCATGATCGGCGCCGAAAGGGACGACGACGCCCTAGCGTCCTTGAGCAAGCACAACAACGACCCGCAGATCTGCCGAGAAGCCTTTGCTATCTTTCGCGAGAAATACCCGCAGGTATACACGATAGGTACGATTCTTTTCGGCCTCCCGGGCGACACGTGGGCGGACCTGAAGCGGCTCGCCTCGTGTCAGTACAGAATGGGGATGGACTACTGTTTTGTGATGCCTCTGACCCCCAATCCGGGCACGCTCGTTGCGGAGGAGGCGATAGCGAGCGGACGGGTGGCAAACACCGACCTTCCCAGCTACAACTTCCACACGCCCGTCTGCAAGACCGAGACACTATCCCTGCGCCAGTTGGAAAGCATCTACTGGCGCATTATGTTCAGTCCAAATCCCAAGCGGATCGTCAGGGCGATGCAGCAGCTGCTCACCCAGCGAGACCGGAGAAAGCGTCGCGTGCACCTGGCGCTTCTGGGGCGCGGAACCAGCATCGCCGCAAGGGCGCTGCTGCGAGCGGTATTTCGCCCCCAAGACGATAAACCTACGCTCTATTCAAGGAGACCATCATGGTACGACGAGTAAGTGCAAAACACACTCCCGGCTGGAAAGCGGTCCTGGCGATTGTCGTTGCGGGCGGGGCGTTGCTGTGGCACCTGCTGGCGTGCACGGAAAGCCCCATGGCCTTCTCGCCGGAAGGCGACCTGGGCTTTGTGACCGTGCAGCCGTGGATGCAAGAGCAGGACGATGCAAGCATCGCCAGCTCATGCATCTACCAACTGATGATCATCTCAAAGGGCAAGAACCTTCGCATACTTGAGCAAACCACCACGCACATGCTGACCGGGCCGGCCTGGAGCCCGGACGCAAAGCACATAGCCTACTTGCGCATCCCGCTGCTTACCCCCGGGGACACCGAACGTTTGGAGGCAGCCTGGAAGGAACGAAAACAGCAGCTTAAACAAGTCAGAAGCCGCCCCCCGGACGAGAAATGGTCATCCGTCCCTCGCCGCGAAACAGCGACGGTACCTGCAACCCGGCCTTCCCAAAGCGATGAGAAACTGGCCCTGCCGCCGCTCCAGCCGATCACGGATCTGATCGACAACGCCACCGCAGCGCCGCTCATACCGGCCGAACTGGTCACTCGCAACGTCGAGACGGGTAAGGTCGTCTCGGTGGTTGAGGTCGAACTGCCTCTTGCAGCGAGAAATGGCGAAGATATCAAGGACAACCTTCAGTGGACCTACTTCGTGACTCGGCCACAATACGGCGCGGACGGTAAGTGGGTCTACTTCTGTTTTCAAGACGTGGTGATGGGCGTCAATCCCACGACCGGAGACAAGCGGTTCCTGGCCACACCGGCAATGCAATCGCAGTTGTCGCCCGATGGGAAGACCGTTGCTTTTCTTCAGGAAAAGGTCATTGGGTTCCTACGGACAGATGGGCAACGGGCGGTGTATTTGCGTTGGGATGAGGAACCCTCGCTGTGGGGACTGACCTGGGCGGATGACAAGACGCTGGCCATACTGAGAAAAGCAGATAAGGAAAAAGAGGGTGCGGACCTCGCACTGGATTTTATCGCCTCCGACGGCAGCTCTATCACCTCGCAGCCACTACCTCTCGCCGCCGGCTCTGATGCTGAAGCGGGCCAGCTTGGTATCGCACCAGACGCCAAGCACATGGTGATTTCCGTCGGTGAGAAGGTGTTCTTTTTGAAACGCGACGGAACGATCCTAAAGACGTGGACGGGTGAGGATGAGGCCCTGCTCCACCCGACGTTCACGCCTGATTCCAAGCACGTGGCGTTCAAGTATATTACTCGTCTCGAAGAGCAAGACGAGGACGGGCCAATCACCGTCCGTGCCATTGTGTTCTTTACACCCCAGGGCAAGGAGATATCGCGAGTGGCCGTCCCACAGGTCAGGGCCCCCCAGACGCGTCCGGCGTCACAGCCGGCAACGCAATTGAGCAAGTAACTCGTATGGAGACGCTAAACTACATCTTCTCGTTCATCTGCGGGCAGCAGCGATGCTTCGTAATCGACGGAGCGGCCCTACCCCTATGTCAGCGATGCCTTGGTCTGTACGTCGCTGCGGGCGCGACGGCGATCTGGCTGCTCATCTCCGATATCTGGCGGCGCGGGCTGGCAAGCTGGAGCGTATTCGTCGCAAACGTTGCGGTGCTGCTGGCGGCGTTTGTCGGCGGCGTGGGCCTCTTTGACGCGGGTCC
>DAOVQV010000297.1 GCA_030628445.1 Phycisphaerae bacterium
CGATTGCGATGGTGCGCGGGGCAGGTTCGAGGATCTGGGACGCCGACGGGAAAGAATACATCGACTTTTTCGCCGGTTTCGGCGGTGCGGGCGTGGGCGGGCACTGCCACCCGGCGATCGTCGCGGCGATTGCGGACCAGGCGGCCAAGCTCCTGTGTCACGGAAATCTATTCACCAGCGAACCGCAGGTCGCCCTGGCGCGTGCGATAACGGAGCACGGTTTCGGCGGGAAGGTGTTTTTCTGCCACGGCGGCGCCGACGCCGTCGAGGCCGCTCTGAAGCTGGTGCGGCGGGCGGGGGGCAAGGGCCGCTATAAGATCATCAGCTTCAACAACTGCTTCCACGGCCGCACGATGGGGGCGCTGTCGCTTACGCCGCAAAAGTACCAGAAGGGCTTCGAGCCGATGCTTCCCGGGAGCATCAAGGTGGACATGGGCGACATCGGCGCCGTGGCCGCAGCCGTCGACAACGCCACGGCCGGGATCTTCATCGAGCCGATCCAAGGCGAAGGCGGCGTCAACATTCCGCCGAAGAAGTTCATGCAGGACCTGCGGGCGTTGTGCGACAAGAAGAATCTGCTGCTGGTGTGCGACGAGGTGTGGACGGCCCCGGCGCGGACGGGCAAATGGTTCGCGTATCAGCATTACGACATCACGCCGGACGTATTGACGGGGGCCAAGGCGCTCGGCGGCGGGCTGCCGGTGGGCGTGTGCGTAGCGGCCCAAAAGTACCAGGACGTGCTGGTCCCCGGTACGCACGCTTCTACGATGGGCGGTAATCCCGTATGCGCAGCGGCCGGCGCCGCGGCGATGAAACTGATCGAGGATGAGGGCCTCGTCGAGCGGGCGGCGGCGAAGGGCGACCAGATCATGCAGGCGCTGGGCGATGCGGGGATCGGAGCAATTAAGGAGGTGCGAGGGGCAGGGCTGATGATCGCCATTGAGCTGGACCGGGACGCAACCGACGTGTTGATGGGCTGCATGGACCGCGGACTGCTGATCAACTGCGCGCAGCAGACGGTGTTGCGTCTGGCCCCGCCGCTGACCACACCCGATGAGGACCTCCAGGAGGGCCTGGATATATTGATGGACGCGCTGCGGGGATGAGGGTTCGCCGACGGGCGCGAAGAAGTCTAAGAAACGCGGCGGTTTCGACAAGCTCCGGGCGGGGGGAAGTTCGCCGCGCGTTTGTTCGGGAGTTCCGCGACGCCTTTATCAAAACTCCAGGGGGAGCGTGACGGGCTGTTTGGACTTCTTGGCCTTGCGCGCCAGGCGGTAGGCCTCCTTGTACTGCTCGGCGACGATATCCCAAGACACGACGGTGTCCAGGTACTTCCTGAGGCTGTTGCCCATCCGCATTCGCGCGTCTTCGTTGCTGGCGAGCTCGATGATGTGCTCCCTGAGCATCTGCTTGGTGGTGAACAACAACCCGCCGCCGGACTCCAGCGTCTGGGCGGTCAGGCCTTCCATCGGCGCGGTGGTGATAAAGGGCTTGTTCAGCGCTATAATTCTCGCCAACGTGCCGGATTGGGTCTCGTCGGTGGAGGGCAGGACGATGAAATCGCAGACGGCCATCATCTTGTAGTAGATGTCGCCGCGCGGGACGAACTCGTAGTAGTGCGCCAGGCCCTTCTTCTCCAGCAGTTCAACGTCGCCTTTGTACTTTTCGTAGTCGGCCTTGTGGTTGGGATCGCGCATGGTCCCGGCCGCCAGCAGGTCCCATTCCTCGCCGGTCTGATTGTAGATATCCTCGGCGATCCCTTCCCACATATCGGTAAGGATGTCCCACCGCTTGTTGGATTGAATCCATCCGATCAGCCCGACCAGGTGCTTCGACAGGTAGGGGAGATTGTCGAACCCCAGTTCCTTGCGGAGCTCGACGACCTGGGCCAGCGTGTACCCGTGGTCCGGGCGGGCCCCGTGCGGGACGACCATGATGTTTCGCGGCGTGGGCCACTCGCGCATGGAGAAATTGGCGTCGAGGCGCCATTTCTGATAGTGGCATTTCAGCAAGACTATATCGGTGCGCTTACAGAGATTGAAGATGAAGTCCGCCTCGAAGTCGGTCAGCCGCCCGTGCACCGTGTGCGGCTCGATGACCGTGGGGAAGTCGGTTATCGCATCGAGCAGTTCCAGGAACCCGGCGTTTCCGTCGCTTCGCCCGCGCTCATCGTGGTACTCATACAGCCCGTACTCGTGCTCCAGATGGACCGCGTAGGGCCGCAACTCGCGGATCTTCCCGGCGATCGGTTTCCACCAGTTCCGGTTGGACATGTCGATAAGAGGGAATACACCCTCGCCTTGCCCGTCGGTGTGGCTGATGACCAGGACCTCGCGTTTGGGGTTGTGCTTTTGGAGGAATTCCCGGGCCTCTTCGCAAAACGTGGCTATTCCACAAAGGCGGGGAGGATAACTACTTACCATCACTATCGGTGAGGCCATACTTCTTCACCTTCGTTCCAACTACAGGTCCTCCGGAACGTATCGGCCGACGTACGGGTCGCTGCTGTAAGGACTTATCGGCAGGAATCGCGCCCAACGTTTGCTCCATTTGCAGATCATGCATCAGCAGCAGGCTCATCAACCACGCCACGGTGCTCTCGGCGCCC
>DAOVQV010000280.1 GCA_030628445.1 Phycisphaerae bacterium
GACGACCGCATGGACCTGCTCGGCCGCGAGATCATCGAGTACGCCTGGAGTGAGCTCTATTCCTACGAGCCGCCGCGCGGCGGGCGCTACCTGGCCTCGTGCATCCTGTTCATCACCTACGGCTGGGCCGGCAAGCCCGTGGGCGCCACGCCGGACGGGCGCCGTGCGGGGGAGCCGCTGGCCGACTCCGTGGGAGCATTCCAGGGCAACGATACGCATGGCCCGACGGCACTGCTGAACTCGGTGACCAAGCTTCCGCTGCACCTGGCGGTCGGCACGCCGGTGCTGAATATCCGGTTCCAGCGGGCGATCATGGATCGCGATGAGGACTTGGCCAAGATCGCCTCCCTGATCCGGGTGTATTTCGCCAAGGGCGGGATGCAGATTCAGGTCTGCGTGCTCAACAAGGCCGAGCTGCTGGCCGCCCAGGCTGAGCTCGAAAAGCACGCCGACCTGATCGTGCGGATCGGCGGCTACAGCGAGTACTTCTGCAACCTGACCCCTGAACTCCAGGAAACGGTGATCGAGCGGACCGAGCACGGGGTGCGATAGACCTGTCGCTACCGAAAACACCGTCCGGCCGATGGGCCGGCCGGGTCCGCTGATTGGCTGCTGAGGGCGGGCCCAGGACGGGCAGAATGGGCATGTCGGGGTCTAGCGGGCAGACACACGACAAGCATTTGTCACTGCAAGAGATACGACGATTCGTCCCCTGAGAACCCCGACAAATCCGACACACACTTCCTCTCCAGCTCCCCGTATGATGACCTTGGAGCAGACCTGCTCGACTGTCAGGACGTCGTCGTTCACCTGCTCCAACACCGGCTCGTTCTGGTACTCGCTGGCGAAGGCCTCGGGAGCTACCTTGAGCTTCAGGTTCATCGCGTGCTGGATCGCGGAGATCTCCGCCCTGCTGTCGTAGCGGTCCTGCCACGCGACAATCGCGCCAGCATCCATCGCCTTGCGGTGGCGGCGGTAGAGCTCGGTCGCCTTGCCGTGATCGTCCGCCGCTCGGATGCGTGTGTACTCGTCCCAGAGCGTCTCGTTGGTCGGGAACGCGTAGACCAGCTTGGTACATTCACCGTCCCACTCGGGATTCTTTTCGCGGTCAAGCACCTGTAACGGGGGCGGGATTCGAACCCACGACCTCCCGGTCATGTCGTACCTGGGCGAGAACTTGCGATAGCGGTATCCGTAAGGCCTTGAAGGATATGGCCGACGGAGTATTCGATAGCGACGCCGGGCAACGATGCCCAATGCTGTGCGTTTCATGCCGCCCTATTCCAGCGTGCGTCCCATCATGGACCATCCCAACGGGTTCCAGCGACGACCCCCCTGCGGATCCTTGCACGTCTGACGGTCGTTGCGGAGTGCCCCGTCAATCAGGCCCGGGCTGTTGATCGAGCGCAGCCGATCAACCAGCGTCTCACGCAGGGCCGTGACCGTCTTCTCATCTGATGCAGCAATGTCATTCAGGTCGTTCGGGTCGCCGTTGTGATCGAACAATTGCTCTCTACCGTCGGCTGTGAAGTAGAGGTACTTCTGGGCGCCGTCGTGGACCATGTATTGACCGTCAATTGCCCCAAACAGGTGGTTCCGCACGCCGGGGGTCTGCCCTGCGATCAGCGGGGACAAATCGACGCCCTCTACGTCATCCGGCACGTCCGCACCGGTCAGTTTGCAGAACGTGGGCAACAGATCGGCGAGCTCCACCAGGGCATCCGACACCCACCCGCCCTTTTCGCTCTGTAGAGATCGCGGCGGACGGACGATAAACGGAAGCCTGGCAGCCGAATTGTAGAAACTCGACTTTGCGATATCGTAGTGATCGCCAAGGTGCTCCCCGTGGTCTGTAGTGTAGATGATCCACAGGTCATCCCAGATGCCCTGCGTCATCAGGTAGCCGAACAGGCGACCGAGCTGGTGGTCTATGTTCGTGATCATGCCGTAGTAGACACCGCGAGCCTTGCGCAGCTCGTCCCATCCCATGGGCTTGCTGTTGTAGGCTGTGCGATGGCCGAACTGCTGAACGGGACAGTGGTCGGCATCTTCCCAATTGCCGATCGCGGGAGCCGGAATCGGGCTGTTGTCGTACATGCTGTAGAACGGTTCATGGATCGCAAGCGGCGGATGCGGATCTACCATCGAACACCAGAGAAACAGCGGCCTGCCCTTCTCCCGCTCACGCACGATCTGAATGCAGCGATCCACGATCCAGTCCGTGCTGTACAGCTCGGGCGGCAGCGGTGACAGCGTCGGGTGCAGCTCATTGGCGGCCGTGCCACAGACAAAGCCGTCACGCCCAACATGCAGCAGTTGCTGGCGCTCACAGCGTTCGATCGGGATCAGCGTCTCGAACCCGGCGCGGAAGTCATTGCTGGTGTGCCAGTGACGTTTGCCCACCAGTGCGGTCTGGTAACCGGCTAGTGTCATCAGGCTGCCCAGGAACTGGGAACGGTCGCGCCGGATGCGGAAATCATCGCCATAGTACGGACAGCCATACGTCGATGACTTGACGCCAGTGATGATGGTGGTGCGTGCGGGAATGCACACCGGGCAGTCGGAATAGGCATTGGCGAACAGTACGCCTTCGTATGCGAGTTGATCCAGGTGAGGCGTTCGCACGCAGGGATGGCCCGCGCAACCAAGGCTGTCCCAGCGATGCTGGTCTGATGTTATAAGAAGTATGTTTGGTCGATCTGCCATTGCTATACCTCGTCACTCACTTGGCGATATCCGCTGCCGCCGCGACCTGCCCCCGACACCTGTACCAACCTGAGTGACAGTCAGATCACTAGTCGTGGCGTCTTCTTGAATCGGGGGACACTATACCATTCTTGGACGGCAAGAACAC
>DAOVQV010000103.1 GCA_030628445.1 Phycisphaerae bacterium
CGAGACAGCTACATCCGCGTCGAGCAGACCCAGATTCTCTATGACGAGGCCCCGTCGCCCAAGTATCTCTGGATCGTCCCGGGCGCCCAGCACAACAAGTCGGTGGTCACCTCGCCGGCCGAATACGCCCAGCGCACCATCGCGTTCTTCCGGCGCCACTTGGTCGGTGAGCAGGTGGAAGAAGCAAAGATCACCTTCCCGGTTGAGGTGGAGGTGGCCTGAGTCAAAGGCGTATGGGTCTTGTGCGAACAATCCTGAGGCCGGCCGCATACCTGGCCGGGCGGCACGCCACGCGGCAGCTTAATGCGTTCATACGGGCGCACCGCCGGACGCGCAGCGTGCAGGACGAGCTTCTGCGGCGATTGCTCGCATCCCACGCCGATACCGCGTTCGGGTGCGATCACAGCTTCGCCTCGATCCGCAGCTACGAGGATTTCAAAGCGGCCGTCCCGCTTCAGGGATACGAATCACTGCGGGCTTACATTCGGCGCGTCTTGGAGGGCGACACGGGGGCCCTGCTCCCGCCGGGCGAGCAGGTGCTGATGTTCTCCCTGACGTCCGGTACGACCGGCGAGCCGAAACACATCCCGGTGACGCGGCGATTTCTGGCGGACATCCGGCGTGCGTGGAACATCTTCGGGATGGCGGCTTACCACGACCACCCGGAGGCGTGGTTGCGGCCTATCCTTCAGATCACCTCACCAATTAACGAAAGCACCAGCCCAACGGGCCTCCCGTGCGGGGCGATAAGCGGGCTGCTCGCAGCGACGCAGAAAAGAGTTGTCCGGTGGATGTATACAACGTCACCCCACGCCCAGGCCGCCAAGAACCCGGAAGATAAGTATTACACGCTCCTGCGGTGCGCCGCAGGGCGGGATGTGTCGTTTATCACAACCGCCAATCCTTCCAGCACGATTAAGCGCATCGAGACCGGCCAGGTCCATTTCGAAAGACTCATTCGCGACCTGACCGACGGGACGCTGAGCCCCCCCGGCGACGGGGATGGAGCAACCGGCAAGTTGCGATTCAGGCCCAACAGGACCCTGGCGAGGCGTGTAACCGAAGCAGTCCGCCGGGACGGAAAGCTGCTGGGGAAGCACCTTTGGAGAGTCTCGTTTCTGGCCAACTGGACCGGCGGGACGCTGGGGCTGTACCTCCCTCGCTTAAGAGAACTGTTCGACGGCGTCCCTGTCAGGGACATAGGATTACTCGCCAGCGAGGGACGCTTCTCGATACCCATTTGCGACGGTTCATCGGCTGGATTGGCGGAAATCACCGGTAACTTCTTGGAATTCATCCCGGCGGCCGATTACGAACAACCCCATCCGCCCACGTTACGGGCCGACCAGTTGGACGTCGGTGAAGAATACTTTCTCGTGACAAGCAACTGGGCGGGATTGTGGCGGTACAGCATGGACGACCGCATCCGTGTCACCGACAGGTTCGGTCAATCGCCGGTCTTTGAGTTCCTCTCGCGTGGCCGCCACACAGCCAACATCACCGGCGAGAAGATCACAGAACATCAGGTGGTCGAGGCGATGCGCCTTACGGGCGGCAAGGTGGGTCCGCGCGTGCAGCGGTTCGTGCTTCAGGGCAGATTCGCACGCACCCCCTACTACGAGCTGCGCCTGGAACTGACCGATCCGTCCCAGGCCGATCGCGTGGCACAGCGAATGGATGAGGAGCTGTGCAAGTTGAATATGGAATACCGGACCAAGCGTGCCAGCGGCCGGTTGGGGGTGATTCGCGCCATCCGGGTAGGCCCGGACCGGATGGACCAGATCGAGTCGGAGAACGTCCGCCGGCGCCGCGGGCGATCCGAGCAGTACAAACACCAATACCTCCTGACCGAGGTGCTTGCAGAAACGGAAAAGTCTTCGCAGTTCCAAGCCTAGCGCCACTGCTTAACATATTCACCCCTACCGAATCGGACAGATATCTCATAAATCCACGTAGCGGGCGAACCCGCCGACGCGACCGGTCGTAGTAATAACAAAGCAATGCTGAAAACCGAATATCCGTCCGCCGGTTTGAAGATGCGGTGAGATTCTCCTCTCCTCAATACGGACTTGCGGCGAGGCCAAGGTCGACCTCCGCCTTGGTCCCGCCGGCCCTGACACCCCGCGATGCCCACGAGCGGTAACCGAGGCCGTCGGAAAGCCAATAAGAAGCCCGTTTCGAAGGGGACTGAAATACGTAAAAAACGGTGCCCACCGTTTAGAGCACTTTGAGGTCCAATGTTCCGGTGATGGCCGAGCGAGGACAAGGCTGACAAGGAAGGCGAAGCAGGAAACCCAGCGGGTTGCCGATGCAGCCTAACGCAGTCAGCCGAAGCCGCAGCCGGCCAAGACGGAACAGAGAATCTTAAATTGCTCTGGAATAGGCATGGCGGCCTATTGGAGCTGCAGCCCGAACTGAAGCAGGCGAGCCCCCGCCTGCGGTTAAAGGCGCAGCTTCCAGGCGATGTTCAGGCCCCCTCCTCCTGAGCATCGCCTTTTGTCTGCGCTGGGTCCACCCCGGCGCCGCCAAATCAATATGCAAGAAAAACGCCCACGGCTCGCCGAGACCAAACCAATGTGCAAGAAAAACGCCTACGGTCCATCGACGCGGAACCAACATGCAAGAGAAACGCCCACAGCCCGCCGACACGAAACCAATGTGCAAGAAAAACGCCCACGTCTCGTCAACACTAAATCAATATGTAAGAAAAACGCCTACGGTCCATCGACATCAAACCAATGTGCAAAAGAAAAATGCCCACGGCCAGCTGGCCGTGGGCTTTGGAGATCCGCAAAGAGATTCTTCGACTCCCCGGGCCTGCTACGGCACGGTGATCAGTTGCAGGGCGGTGGGTCCGCTGGTGCCGTTGTTGCGGCAGATGACTGCATCGGTCGGGCCGACCTTGCTGTCGCGATTGAAATCACAGGTATCCGTGATCGTCGCGGGATTGACCCCAAGCGTGTGCGGGTCGTCACGCACGGCGACCTCATCGGTGGGCGTCACTTCGGCATCGATCGCTGAGTTGCCCGTCTCGCCGATTGCGTTCCCGAAGTAGAACACGTCCGGGTCGCCCAGGCCGGTATTGGGCGTCGCCAGGACCGTCACCTGCAACCATTGCTTTTGGATCGCATTGTCGGCCCAGATGATCGTGATGCGGTCCGCGCCGCCCGCACCGGCGTCGCTGCGGATCGTGATGCTGCTTGGGGCAGGAGCCGCCGACCAACCGGCCGGGTTGTTGTCGTTCCCGACCTTGAAGGTGAAGTCGGCCGCCGTCGGGACGCCCGGTAAGGCAGCGATGTCGACCATGATCCCGTTGATCCCGCGCCAGTAGCTGGTGTAGTTGGTGAAGCCGGCCGTCTGGCACGGGGTTAAGGCGGCCTTGTCGGTCGCGATGGCCCCGTCGTCGCCGGAATCGGCGCCCGGGTCGTCGCCGTCGAAGTGGCAGTTGTTGTAGAAGACATGCCGCCCGGCCACAGCCGCCGGCGGGGCGTACTCATCGGCCCCGATATCATAGGACGCGCCAAGCGGGCGGATCTGCCCTTCGAAGTCCGTCGTGACCTCACAGATGGTCGTTCCGTTATCGCGCGCGGGACTGGTCGGACTGATGTGGAAGTCTCCGACCCCGGGCCCCGTGAAAAGCGGATCCAGCCCGGTGATTGCATTTGTGTCCGCCGCCAGGCCGGCGTTCGGTGAGCCGTTGCTGTAGTACAGATTGTGGTCGGCCAGGACGGTGTTTGTGCTCGGGCCGGACTGGAGTACCTCGATGCCCTCCCAGCCGTTGGCGGCGATGATGCAATTGACGATGTTGGACGTCACGCTCGCCGGGCCGACGCTGTGCTCGATGCCGCGAAAGGCAACGCCCTCTTCGGCGTTGTTGTAGACGACGCAGTTGTACAGGTTCATGGCCGGGCCGCGGGAGGCCTTGATTCCGGCCTGCCCGGCGTTATAAACCAGCGTGTTGATGATCGTCATCGTCTTGGGCGCATAGTTGTCGTAGTCGCGCCGCCAGAGCTTGATGTTGCACGCGGTCTGGCCTTCGGCGATGCAGCCGTTCAGCGTGGAGTTGGCCGTCAGGTCGAACCCGTCCTCGGAATTGCCGCGCGCCACGCAGTCGATGTACGTGTGGTTGTCGCCGCCGCTCGAGTCAAACCCGTCTCCGTCGCCGGCGGCGCCCAGCCCGTCGTCGTTGTAGCTGGACTCGACCCGCTCAAAGGTAACGTTGAAGCCGTTGCGGACGCTGACGCCCGCCTCCCAGCAGTGGTGCACGTAGCAGTCGCGCATCACGAAGTCCGTTACGTCGCGCAGCCGTAGGCCGGTCTGGGCGGTCTGCGTAAACTCGCAGTTCTCGATCACGACGTCCGCCGCCCCGCTCCAGCCCTCCGCTGCCTTGGAGAACTTGCGGACCACGAAGCCGTCGATGCGATGGTGCGAGGCGTGCGTCAGGTCGATGCCCCATTCGCTCATGTCGCCTTCGAGGATGACCGTATGTCCGCCCCAGACGGCGAACGTGATGGGATTACCCGGCGCACCGGCCGTTGCGATTCCCAGCCCGGACTTCCCGGACCGGTCGTAGATCGCATCGGGCGAGGCGGGGTTAGTGCTGCCTTTGACGTACACCGTGTCTCCGGCGCCCACCGTCGCCAATGCCTTGTCCAGTGTCTTCCACGGCGCGGCCGGGTCCGTGCCGGTGTTGGCGTCGTTGGCGGCCGCGTGGCCCTGGTCTACGTAGTACGTGGCCGCACCCGCCGGCCCCCAGCATCCGAGCAGCACACCGGCGGCGCACACAAGCCCAACGTATTTCATGCGCCCGAATATCTCCCGAACATTCATAGTACCTTAGTTACGAGGCCGCGCCCGCTGGGATGACGTCACGGGCGCACGGACCAACCACCTTCGTTACAAACTCACCTGACGGCCCGAGGTGACCCACACCGCCGCCTCTTGAATCCTCGATCATCCATTCTAACACGACAACGCGGTTTCGCCCAGGCTTTCAAGCGCCGCCCAAGCTCTTGCGACGTGCGGGAGAACCAGTTATCGTCGTGCGCACCGAACCTGGAATGGAGAAGCAGATGGATCTTTCGCTGACCAGCGACTACGTGAGCATGAAAGGGTGCCCCGAGCCGTATCTGGCGGGAATCGCCGAGGCGGGCTTTACCCATGTTCACTGGTGTCATCATTGGTGTACGGATTTTCTGTATTCGGACTCGGAGATCAGTCAGATCGGGAAGTGGCTTGGGCGGTTCGCCCTCAAGCTGCTCGCCATTCACGGATCGGCCGGCGACGAGAAGGGCTGGTCGTCGGACAGGGAATATGAGAGGCTCGCGGGGGTCGAGCTGGTCGCCAACCGGATTGAAATGGCCGCCAGGCTCTCCGCCGACGTAATCATCATGCACATCCCGGCCAAAAGCGGCGACGCTCGCCAGGACGACGCGCGTCAATCGCAGGTGCGCAAATCGCTGGACGCCCTGGAGCCCTTCGCCGCCGAGCGAAAGGTCAGGATCGCAATTGAGAATCATGCTGACGATGACTACGCGGAGATCCGAAGGCTCTTGGGGCAGTATCCGCCCCAGTACATAGGCCACTGCTATGATTCCGGGCACGGCAACATAGGCCAGAAGGGGTTGGAGCATCTTGATACCGTCAAGGATCGTTTGATTGCGGTTCATTTTCACGACAACGACGGCCGCGAAGACCTTCACCTCATCCCGATGACCGGGACAGTGGACTGGGGCGAGCTGGCGCGGATCATGGCCGAATCCGCCTACACCAAATGCGTCAGCCTGGAGTGCACCTTGCGCAATCAGAAGATGCCCGAAGATCTCTTTCGCCAGCGGGCCTTCGACGCGGGAACGGTTATTTCCAAGATGATCGACCACGCGCGAAAAGACGCCGGGTAGCGTCGCCGTATGACCTTTCGCATATAAGCAAGCGGAATCTCTTGGCAGCGTCTCGGGGATGCCCATAATCGTTGTCCATGTCCGACCGAATCACCGACGTGTCCGCCTATGAGCGCAGCGTCAGTCCGCGTGTGGCGCTGGCGGCGCTGCTGTTCGGGGCCGCGGCGATCGGGTTCGCACCCGTCCTGACGCGGATGGCGATGAACCGCGGCCTGGGGCCGTCCGCCACGGCGATGTGGCGGATGGCGATTGCATCGCC
>DAOVQV010000168.1 GCA_030628445.1 Phycisphaerae bacterium
AGAAAAACGCACTTGGCGCCTTGCGATTCTGTCAGCAGCCCAGCCTTGTCAAGATCGGCCACAACACTCGGCAGGTCATCGTTGTACGCGCTCTCGCCACGAACGTCCCCTCGCGTCAATGTCACTGAGAGCTTCTCGTAGACCTGCTCGCAATGCCTCAGCGAATGGTCGATAAACTTTTCCCAGCTTTGCATCACTTTCCGATCGCCCGACTGCAAGCGGACCACGTAATGCCGAGCGTTGTCGGCAAATTGTGCATCACTATCGAATCGCTGTTGGGCCTGTTGATAAAACGCGTCCAGGTCGGACAACACGTCCGCATCGGGCTTTACCTCATCCAAATGGGCAAGCACCATCCCAAACTGCGTACCCCAATCGCCAATGTGATTCTGTCGGATCACCTTATGACCGAGAAAGTCGAGCACACGCACCAGTGCATCGCCGATGACCGTGCTACGCAAGTGCCCGACGTGCATCTCCTTGGCAATATTCGGGTGGGAGTAATCCACGACGACGGTCTGCGGGTTGGCCGGGACGTTCACGCCCAGGCGCTCATCGCCGAGCCGCTCGGTCAGTTGAGCCGAAACCCAGTCGCACTTGAGTGTGATGTTGATAAATCCCGCGCCGGCGATTTCGACCTTCCCAGCCAGGTCGGATAAGTCCGCCGCGGCGAGGACTTTCTGGGCCAGTTCTCGCGGGTCTGCTTTGAGCATCTTGGCTGCGGCCATGACGCCATTGGCCTGATAATCGCCAAACTGCGGCCGAGAGGCCGGGGCGACAAGGGCGGGGGCCTCCCGCCCGCACACCTCGCTGAGGGCTTCTGTCAACCGACCGTCAAGTTCGCGGCGTAGATTCATGTCTTTTCAGCTGCCATTTAACCCGCGGCGCAGAGCCCCAGATCAATTCAAGATCGTAGAACTTGCGATGCGCTTCATCGAAAATGTGCACCACCACATCTACGAAATCAAGCAGGATCCACCCGTCCGAATCCATCCCCGCCACCTTCCAGACCTTCTGGCCGATGGATTCGCCGTGCCGGCAGATCTCGTCGGCGACGGCTCGCATCTGGCGGTCTGAGCTGCCCGTACAGATCACGAAGTAATTGGTAATCGAGCTTACTCCCCGTAGATCCAGGACGACGATATCTTCGGAACGATTGTCTGCGGCAAGTCTGGCTGCTTGGACGCCCAGCTTGCGTGCCGGATCTCGCTTGGTTACCCGCTTACCCAAAACGCACCCCTCCGTTAATCCAATCCGAGCAACGCGCTGATCTGCGGAGCAAATTTGACGATAACCCCGGCAAAGACGACCGAGACCATGCTCATCAGCTTGATGAGAATGTTCAGGCTCGGGCCGCAGGTATCCTTAAACGGATCGCCGACGGTGTCACCGACCACGGCAGCCTTGTGATTGTCACTGCCCTTACCGCCAAGCTCGCCCGTCTCGATGTACTTCTTGGCGTTGTCCCACATCCCGCCGGCGTTGGCCATGAAGATCGCCATCGCGAACCCGCACACCAGCCCGCCGGCCAGTAAGCCCAGCACACCGCTGACGTCCAGCAACAGACCCACGGCAACGGGGACGATCAGCGCCAGCAGTGACGGTAAGATCATTTGCTTTTGAGCGCCGACCGTGGCTATCTCCACACATCGGGCGTAGTCGGGCTCGCCGGTGCCTTCCATGATGCCGGGAATCTCCCTGAACTGCCTGCGGACCTCCTTGACCATGGAGTTGGCGACCCGGCCGACCGCCTTCATGGTCAACGCGCTGAACAGGAACACCAGCAGCACGCCGGCGAACATCCCGGCCAGCACCTTCGGGTTCATGAGCGTCACATTGTAATACAGCATGTACTGCTGCAGCGACGCCTTCGAAGCCGCGACCACCTTAAAGACCTGGTCCGTACCGCTGTCGTCTCGAACGGTCAGATCGCAAACGCCGTCCTCATCCGCCGCGCCAAGAGAGCCATTCAATTCGCCCGTCGGCAGGTCATATCCCTTCGGGCCGGCCAGAACCATGTAGCAGTCGAAGGCTTCGGCGCTGGTCCCTTCGGTGACCTTAGTGGCAAGCTTACCATGACCTATGTTTACGATCTTACCGACCCCGACGGTCGCTTCGGTCGCAGCGCCTTGATATTCGCTGACGATGGCCGTATGTCCCTGTCGAACCAGGCCCACGCGAACCTCTTCTACGTAAGCGGCCAGCAGGGCAAGTGCGGTAAGGGCGGCCGATCCGATGGCAAAGCCCTTACCGGTAGCGGCAGTGGTGTTACCCAGCGAATCAAGGGCGTCCGTCCTCTTGCGGACCTCGGGCGGCTGGCCGGTCATCTCTGCATTGCCCCCGGCGTTGTCGGCGATCGGGCCATACGCATCCGTCGCCAGCGTGATACCCAGCGTCGCCAGCATTCCCACGGCTGCGATCCCGACGCCGTACAGACCAAGCGAGACGGTCGCGAATCCGCCGGCGAAGGCATACGCCAGCATGATCGCCACGATAACAGTCGCCAGTGGGGCCCAGGTGCTTTTCATCCCCTCGGCTATTCCGGAGATTATGACGGTCGCCGGGCCCGTTTCAGACTGCTCGCAGATCTCTTTGGTCGGTTTGTAATGGTAGGATGTGTAGTACTCGGCGCTCTTGCCGATAATGAGCCCGGCAAAGAGCCCGGTGACTATCGAACCCCACACGCGGTACCAGTGAACGCCCTCAAGCCCACCCAACAGCCACCAGCAAACCAATCCCGCCACGCCCGCGATCAGGACGCTCGAACCGTTAACGCCCAGGTTCAGCGCACCCATAAGCTGCTTCATATTCGCGCCTTCTTTGGTGCGGACCAGGTAGATCCCCAACACACTCAGCACAATACCGACCCCGGCCAGCACCATCGGGGCGGCCAGCAAGCGAACCTGCCCGCTCACCCCAAGCCCCAGCGATGCCGCTGCCGCCACGCCAAGGGCGGCTGTGGCCAGAATCGAGCCGCAATAACTCTCGTAGAGGTCCGCGCCCATCCCGGCGACGTCTCCGACATTATCGCCAACGTTGTCGGCGATCGTGGCGGGGTTGCGAGGATCATCCTCAGGGATACCGGCCTCGACCTTACCCACCAGGTCGGCGCCAACATCGGCGGCCTTGGTGAAAATCCCGCCCCCCACGCGTGCAAACAGCGCCTGGGAGCTGGCACCCATACCAAAGGTCAGCATCACCACGGTGACCTCGAACAGGCTCATATGATACCCCAGCAGAGGGGCAAGTTTGGTCAGAACCAGGAACCAGGCCGTGATATCCAGCAGGCCGAAGCCCACCACCACCAATCCCATCACCGCGCCGGCCCTGAAGGCGACTATCAGCCCGCGGTTGAGACTCTCCTTTGCGCCCTGGGCGGCCCTGTTTGAGGCCAACGTCGCAGTCTTCATCCCCAAGAACCCACACAACCCGGAGAAAAACCCGCCCGTCAGGAAAGCCATGAAGACAATCTTGTGCTGGGCGTGGAAGACCCAACCCATAACAAACAACAACGCACAGACGACTATGAAGAAGACGGCGACCACCTTGTACTGACGTCTCAGATAAGCGTACGAGCCCTCGCGGACGTAGGCGGCGATTTCCTTCATCCTCTCGTCGCCCTCGTTTGCGCCCTTGACCTGGCGATAGAAAACCCAAGCAAAGATAAGCGCCAAGATTGCCCCCCCCGGTGCGACCCACCAGATCGCGGGAATGGAGATGCTCGTAGCGGATCGCGAATCAGCGCCGAGCTCGGGGGATCCGGCGATGACAGGGCCACAGCTGCAGACCAACACGCAGATCGCTATGCACAACAGTGCACTCCGTAGGGGCTTATCCGCTCTACTCAATGCAGTCACACGAGGTCTCCTTATGATTATCCGCTAAAGGTAGGCGCAGCCTGTACGGAAGCTAGTGACAGCCATCGGTCCTTACAAGCTGGACACGAAAAACTTGGGTGGATCGAACGCCGAACGTAGTGTGCGAGATAAGCTGGACACTGGGGGTTCGTCAATTCGATAGGGGCCCAGGCCGAACCGCAGTTCCCGTCCGTGGCCCGGCTGAGAACCGGATAGCAGCGAGCATTAGTCTCCGGTCGCTGTGACACGCTTAAGGGTCTTGCGAAGGCGGCGACGGCGGCGCTCGGAAGGCTTCTCATAATAGCTGTTTCTCTTGATGTCCCTCGTCAGGCCTTCCTTCTCAC
>DAOVQV010000375.1 GCA_030628445.1 Phycisphaerae bacterium
AGCCGAAACCGCGGCTGCGACCCGTGTCTCGATCGGTGATAATATTGACCGATACCACCTCGCCGAACTCCGTGAACAGCTCTTGCAGTTGATCGCCTGTAACACTAAACCCGAGGTTACCCACATAGATATTCGTGCTCATGAACAATCTCCACACACGCAACACCAGACGGACCCAAGCTTTCTCTTTCGGGGTCGGTTCGAAAGTGGTTTCCATAAACCAAAACAGAGCCAGGAGCTTCTTCGCTACCGTCCCAGACCTCCCGAGTAGAACAACGTTCAAGCAGCAAGTCAACTCGCAAGATTATAATTGCTGTCAATGCCGATTAACGCCCCGGGCCATACCGTCCCCTCCCAACCGGAGTGCCTGTCGTCCACAGCACCTGCTTGTATTCCTTCCCGCGGCCGCGCGGACATGGATGATTTCGGCGGGGAGGGGTTTGGCGGGATTCTATCCGCCACCCAAGCGGCGGTAAAGACCTGGATCAAACGGTCCAGCTTCGCCCCAACCTAGGGTTACCCTGGCAAGCATAGCGGGCCGCAACCGGGAGACAGCGGGAACGGGTGGTTCCAAAGCACTGCTGCCCGCTTCCTGCCGGCCGCGGCTCGTGCGTATTCATCTACACGCAGATGCGACCCGCACTATTCCTTTGCCTCCCGCTTGCCCAGCCAGTTGATGATATTCAGCAGGAACTGCTTGTTGTCGCCCATCTGAAGCTCGTCCGGGCGCAACCAGGTATCCGCCCCGACGATCACGACGCGCCCCCTGCCCTCGGACAAGGCCACCGCAACCGGCGCGTCCGAGGCAGAGCGCCGCCGGGCGAAAAGGTTCATCTGCTCCGCCATCTCGTCGGCGGCGAATAGAACCGTCACGTTGGGGTTGCGAACCTTGAGCGTGCGAATACCGCTCGTCTGGAAGCGGGCGACGCCGTCGGTGACCGGATGCGCCCGCGGTTCGGAAAAGCGCACATACAGCGGCTCGCGCAGGATGCAATTCCCCCGATCGTACACATTCCCGCCTCCGTCGACGACACCGTACCCCTCCATGTCACGGTACATAAGGTTCTCGAAGTGCCAATCGCGCTTCGGGCAGATCAGCAACCCGCCGCCGTCGCGGACAAACCCGCGCAGCAAAAGCATCTCTTGATGCTCCCAGACGTTCTCGCCGTGGGCCAGCCCCGCAAGGATGATCACATCATAACTGCTTAGGTCCTCCTGGCCGATCCCCTTGAGCGAGAACGTCGTGACCTTCTCGCCCATGCGGGAGATGCACGAGTTTACCTCCCACCCGACATCCTCGAGCGCCTTGACGGCCGTGGGCATCTTGGGCTTCGAGACGCGGTACTCAGCGACATGATAACCGTCGATCAAGACGCGATCCTCGCTGGGCGGCGAGTCGCGCCACGCCCACTGCAGCACCTGCTCTTGCTCTTCGCTGGGTCCGCGCAGGGCGAGCGGCTCCAGGTCTTCGCGCTCCAGCAGGAAAAGCTCCGGGTCCTGGGCCGGAAGGGAGGTAGGTATCCCCCGGGCCAGCTGCGAGCCAGACCAGGGGGTTCTTGCCTTGGACCCGTCGGGCGCAAGGTGCTGACCAGTGCGGATGCTGCGAACGAAAAATTTCTTCTCGCCCGCCGTCAGGCCAGTTGGCTTCAGCCTTACTTCCCTGGGCCCGCCGCCGAAGTTCAGCGCATAGACCACGTACCTGCCCTGC
>DAOVQV010000323.1 GCA_030628445.1 Phycisphaerae bacterium
GTTCCACGCCCACATCGGCGCCATGGACGCATTCGCGCGGGGCCTGAAGATCGCCGCGGCGATCATCGCCGACGGGCGGATCGATGAGTTCATCACCCAGCGCTACGCAAGCTGGGACACCGGGATCGGAGCGGACATCGAAGCCGGCCGCGCCACCCTCGACGACCTGCGGAAGTACATGCTCGCCAAGGGCGAAATATCCCCCAACCATTCCGGCCGCGTCGAGATGCTCGAAAACATCCTGAACGAGTACATCTGAAACTTACGTGGCTGGTCAGTAAGAAAGGTGGGCCGCCGTCCCGGCGTGCCGGGACTATGGCCCAGCCTGCTACTACTCCGCGCTAGGAAGCACATGAACCCAGTGACGAAATACGATTCCGACCGGGCTTGGGAAGGGCACACGTTGTTTTCCCAGACCTTCGCCGAGGAGGCCGCCGAACAGCGGCCGATCTATCTGATCGATATGGAAGGGCGGATCGTCCACACCTGGTACGCCCAGACCACCGTCCAGTCGTACATGCACCTGCTTCCCGACGGGAACATGATCTACCCCACGCACGACCGCTCGGACGTTGCGCGGGGCCCGTTCGGGCTGTACGAGCTGGACCCCCACAGCAAGGTTGTCTGGTCCCTTCGCTGCCGGACGGACCACGATTTCCAGGTTCTGGAAGGCGGGAACATCCTGGTCCACACGATCACCGAGGGCTTCTGCCCCGCCCTGGGCCCGGAGCTTAAGCGCCATCCGTACATGGTCGAGGTGACGCGAGACAAGCAGCTGGTATGGGAGTGGCGCGGCGAGCAGCACCTGGGGGAGCTGGAGCAGTTGCTCGGGACGGACGGCTGGGAGCACGTGATAGGCCGCGCCCGCGGTCAGTTCGCATTCGACTGGGCGCACAACAATACGCTCCAGGTCATCGGCGCCAACGCGACGTACGAGAAGGAACTCGCCGCCGGCGATAGGCCGCGCTTCGTGCCGGGGAATATCGTCTTTTCCTACCGCAGCTGCGATGTGATCGGGGTAATCGAGCGGGAAAGCGGGCGGATCGTCTGGGCGTGGGGCCTGGGCGTTCTCGACGGGCAGCACAAACCGCACATGCTCGCCAACGGGAATATCCTCATCTTCGACAACGGGACGCTGCGGGGTTACTCACGCGTCATCGAGGTCGATCCGCTCACCGGGCAGATCGCCTGGGAGTACACCGCCGATCCGCGCGAGTCGTTCTTCTCGCCCTTCATCTCCGGGGCCCAGCGACTTCCCAACGGTAACACGCTGATCTGCGAAGGGCATAAGGGCCATTTGTTTGAGGTCACCTCCGATGGCGATGTGGTGTGGGACTTCGTCAATCCGTACCGCGCCGAAGGCGGCCGCACCAGCATCTACCGGGCCACACGCTACTCACCCGACTACACCCAACGGCTCCTGAAACGCATCATGTAGGCTGGGCCAAGGCCCGCGGAGCGGGACACGGTTTACCTTATGGGCTAGATTTAAGAAAGGTGGGCCGCCGTCCCGGCGTGCCGGGACTATGGCCCAGCCTACTACACCCAACGGCTCGTGAAATGCATCATGCAGGCTGGTCCAAGGCCGATGTAGGCTGGGCCAAGGCCCGCGGAGCGGGACGCGGCCCACCTTTTTCTATTCGCCCAGTTCCAAACCTGGACAAGGATTCTCCCCGCCCCAATCCGTCGGGTATTCCCCCAGGCCCAGGTACCGATGGAACGACGACCAAGGATAGTCGGCCACTCGCTCCGCCAGGGCATGCTTGATGGGGTTCCAATGGATATAATCGACACAGCGCTTCAGATCGTTCTGGCCGCGACATGTGTGCTCCCAAAACCGCCTTTGCCACATGCCGCGCTCTCGATGTGCTGTTCTGGAATGGCTGACGTATCCCTCCCGGCCGCCAGCGGCGAGATACGCCTTGGTGAATGTTTCCTTGATCAGGGAAATGCGGCGTGAGTAATCAAAGTCGCCATCCGGGAGGGACCAGACCGTATGAAGGTGATCGGGGCAAAGCACGATGGCGATCACATCAAACGGCCAGCGGCGCCGGGCTCGGCGAAACGCCGCGCGAAGCAGGCGCCTTGATGAGGGCGTCGTTAGGATGCGACGCCTTTGGTGTGTCACCAGGGTGAAGAAGAAGGTGCCCCCTGGGGCGTAATTGCGTAGGTAGTTGGCCACGATTGTTTCATTTCCCGAAGCAAGGTGGGCCGTCGTCCCGGCGCGCCGGGACTGTGGCCCAGCCTACGTCTCTACCGCATCATGTATCAGTCTCTTTCAAGTGGGCCGATGTAGGCTGGGCCAA
>DAOVQV010000274.1 GCA_030628445.1 Phycisphaerae bacterium
AATAAAGCGTATGACCGGTTGCGTGCCCATAGACGCTGATGGCGTTGAACGGGCCCGAGACCCACGCCAGCGGGTGGTCCTTGGCGATGAACGCCGGGCGGACCCGCAGGGACAACCCGTCCGCCTGCTTCTGGGCGATCCCCAGCAGCTTGATCACGTAACCCAGCTCCGCACCGTAACCGATGTCGCACAGCTCGAGCTTGTCTATCCCCTCGACGTATATCGCCTCCAGCCGGATCTTGGAGGTAAACGCCAGCGACGCCAGTATCGCCAGCTTGTGGGCCGAGTCGTGCCCGGAGACGTCCAGTGTCGGATCGGCTTCGGCGAGGCCGTCGGCTTGGGCTTGGGCGAGTGCGTCGGCGTAGCTGATTCCGCGTTGGGTCATCTCCGTCAGGATGTAATTGCAGGTGCCGTTGATGATTCCGTAGACCGCATCGATGCGGTTTGCGATCAGCCCGTCGCGGATCGCCTGGATGATGGGCACCCCGCCGGCGCAGCTGGCCTCGAAGGCGATGCACACGCCGCCCGCGCGGGCCAGTGCGTAAAGCTGCGGCCCAGCATGGGCCAGCAGGGCCTTGTTGGCGGTGACGACGTGCTTGCCGGCCCCAATGGAGCGGGCGATGACGTCCTTTGCGTCGGTGGTCCCGCCGATAAGCTCGACGACGACGCCGACTTGCTCATCGCACAGCGCATCGTCCAGGTCTTCTCTGAAGAGCCCCTCGTCCAGCCCCAGACGCCTGGCGTTGGTGTGATCGACGTCGATGATGTGGCGCAGGGTGACAGGGCGGTCGAGGGCTTCCAGGGCCCCGCCGTCCTTACTCAGCAGCGTCGCCACGGCCCCGCCGACCGTCCCGCACCCGACCAGCGCGACGCCAAGTTCCAACTGCTCGTGCCCCATAGATTCTCTCTTCGGTTGAATTGGGTGAATCCTACGGCTGGGGTTGAATAATTTCAAGACGGTAGCGGCGAGACCGCAATACCGTGGGACCGCGGCACCGTGGGTGCGTTTGCTCTACTGTGGGCAGGCGCCGTCCCAGCAGTAGGTGCAGAGCTTCTCTTTCGGCAGGCCGATCGCCGCGACAAGGTCCGCAAGCTTCTGGTACCTCAGGGTGGTCAGGTTCAGCGCCTTGCGGATGTTCTCGACCATGGCGCGATGCTTTTTGCTGTCCGGATCGGCGTATTGCGCCAGGTCAACATCGGTCTGACCTTCGATTTGCTCGATAGCTCTGCGGGCGGCGAGGTCCAACTGGCTTCTGCTGCGAGAGAAGTTCAGGAACTTGCAGTTGTACACCAGCGGCGGGCAGGCCGGACGCATGTGAACTTCCCTCGCGCCGAAGTCGTAGAGCCGCTGGATCGTTCCTCGCAACTGCGTCCCGCGAACGATGGAATCTTCACAAAACAGCAGCCGCTTCCCTTTAATTATCTCGCGGATGGGGATCAGCTTCATCCGCCCGACCAGGTCTCGGGTCTCCTGGTCCTGGGGCATGAAGCTGCGGGGCCAGGTTGGCGTGTACTTGACGAAGGGCCGGTGGTATGGCACTGCGGCGGCATCGGCGTAACCGATGGCGTGGGCGGTCCCGGAGTCGGGAATCCCGGCGACGAGGTCTACCTCGAGGTCGTCGTTGGCGGCCAGCGCCGCGCCGCAGCGGTATCGCACTGCCTCCACGTTGATCTGCTCATAACAGGAGGCCGGGAAGCCGTAATAGACCCAAAGGAACGCGCATATCTGCATCTTCCGGCGGCCCGGGCGCAGTTGCTCGATAGTCTCGGCGGTGAGCTTGACAATCTCGCCTGGGCCCAGGTACCGCTCGATCTGGTACCCAAGGTTGGGAAACGCGCACGTCTCCAGCGTCACCGCACAGGCGCCGTCCTTGCGGCCCGTGACCACCGGCGTGCGGCCGAGCTTGTCACGGGCGGCGTATATCCCCTCCTCGGTCAGCAGCAGGATCGAGCAGGAACCTTCTATCGCATCCTGTGCGTGAGCGATTCCATCTGCGAACGAGGCTTCCTGGCTGATAAGCGCTGCCGTCAGCTCGGTTGGGTTGATCTGCCCGCCGGTCATCTCGGAAAAGTGGATGCTGCGCTTCCCGAACGCCTCTTTCGCCAGCTCGTCGGCGTTCTGTGTGACCCCGACAGTTACGATGGAGTAAATCCCCAGGTGCGAGCGGATTATCAACGGCTGATCCTCATAGTCGCTGATGATCCCTATCCCGCGCGTACCGTGCATCTTGGAGATGTCATCCTCGAACTTGGAGCGGAACTGCGAGTTCTCGATGTTGTGGATGAACCGCGTGTACCCGGCGGAATTGAGCATGCACATCCCGCCGCGCTTCGTCCCCAGGTGGGAATGATAGTCCGTACCGTAGAACAGATCGCTTACGCAATCGCTCTTCGATGCGACGCCGAAAAACCCACTCATTACGGAATCCTTTCACTTGCTGCCGTCTCGCCGCTGTGCAATCGTCGCCGTCGTCGCGTCACAGGCGGACCACCTGGCCGCTCTGGCGGGATTCTATTGCGGCGTGAGCGAGGACGGACGCCTTCCATGCGTCCTGGGCTGTGGCGTTGGTGGGGGTGGTCCCATCGATAATGCACTTACCCAGGTGATCGACCGCCCACAGCCACCCCTTGTCCATCATGTAATTCCAATGCGGGGACCGCCCGGACATGTACACCTCCAGCTCCGCGTTGTCCGGGTGGAACTGCCCGCTCTTTTCGGTCTGCCGGTGTCGCCGGCGAAGCTCCCAGCCCATCCGCCGCACTGCGTATAAGGCGTTGGCGCCTTCTTTTTCGAACAGGTACTTCTGCGTGAATTCCTTGTCCGGATGTGTGTGCCCGCAGAAGCGATACACCGGCTCGGCGTCTTCGAGCCCGTAGGTCCGCAGTTCGACGAACTCCTCGACCGTCACGCCGCC
>DAOVQV010000239.1 GCA_030628445.1 Phycisphaerae bacterium
ACAAACACGTGACATCGTAGGTTACTCCAGTATTGCAATCATCTGCGCTGCGGCCCGTCGCGTCAAGCCTGCCGTGGCGCATCAGCTGTCGAACGATATTTATTTGTCTGGTTCCTTTTCTTTTCCCGAGGCGGCGACGATTTGCTGCTGGACGTTCCCGGGCACGGGCTCGTAGTGGCTGAACTCCATCGTGTAGCTGCCCTGCCCGCCCGTGACCGACCGCAGCTGGTTGTTGTACTGCATCACCTCCGCCAGCGGCGTCTGGGCGGTGACCGTGCAGATATTACCGGGCAGCATCTCCTGGCCCAGTATCCTGCCCCGCCGCCCCGACAGATCGGAGGTTATGTCGCCCATGTAGTTGGCGGGGACGGTTACCTCCATGTTGACTATCGGCTCGAGGATCGCCGGTTTTGCCTTCTTGATCCCGTCGATGAAGGCGTACTTCCCGGCCGTGCGGAACGCAATCTCCTTCGAGTCCACCGGGTGGTGCTTACCGTCGTAGACTATCACTCGGATGTCCTGCATCGGATAGTTCGCCACGGCCCCGGTCGCCAGTACGTCATTGACGCCCTTCTCGATCGCCGGGAGGTATTGGCGCGGTATCGACTCGCCGTAAAGCTCGTTGACGAACTCGAAGCCCGCCCCGCGCTGGAGCGGCTCGACCCGCAGGTATACTTCACCGAACTGCCCCGCCCCGCCCGTCTGCTTCTTGTGGCGGTGGTGACCTTCCGCCTTGGCGGTGATGGTTTCCCGATACGGTATCTTCGGCGGTTTGGTCTCGACCTCAAGGTCGAAGCGCTGCTTCATCTTCTCCAGCTCGATCCGCAGATGCAGATCGCCTATACCGGAGATGACCGTCTCGTTGGTCTGCGGGTCGCGCGTCGCCCGGAACGTTGGGTCCTCTTCGGCCAGTCGCGACAGGGCGCCGGAGATCTTCTGCTCGTCGCCGCGGCTTTTGGGGGTCACCGCCAGCGAATACATCGGTGCGGGGAAGGCGGGAATGGACCGGAACATCGGCGTCGCATCGCTGTGCAGCACGACGCCGGAGGTGATCTCCTCGACCTTGGCCAGGGCGATGATATCGCCCGCGACGCCTTGGGTTACCTCATGGGTCTCCTTTCCCTGGATCTTGAACAGATGACCGATCTTGGATGTCTTCTTGACGTCGCCCAGCGCGTAGTTTGTCTCACCGGTGACGGTGCCCTGTAGGATGCGGATCCAGGCGAGCTTACCGACGAACGGATCGGCCGTGATCTTGAAGGCCTGTCCGACGAACGGTTTGGACGGATCGGGTTCGACGGGTACTTCCTGGGCGTCTTGGTCGGTCCCGCTTTTCACTGGTCTGCAGTGGCCCTGGGCGGCGGAGGGGAAGTACGCTGCTGCGGCGTCCATCAGTTGCGAGACGCCGATCTGCTCGCGAGCGGCAGTGAACAGCACGGGGATGACCGTCCCGTCGGTCATCGCCTTTGCGAAGGCGGCCTTGATCGCATCGGCCGGGACCTGCTCGCCGCCGAGGTAGGCCTCCATGAGGGCATCGTCGGCCTCGATGATGCTCTCGGTAAGTTGCGTGTGGGCGGTGGATACGTCGCCGAAATCGGCCGAGCCCGATTCGTTGGTAAGGCAGTCGACGACGCCCTTGGCTCCCTCGGCCGGTAGGTTCAGCGGCTTCGGTGCCGACCCGAACGTCTCGCTGATCGCTCCCATCAGGCCCGGAAGGTCCACGTTCTCCCCGTCGATCTTGTTGATTACGATCGCCAGTGCCAGTGTCGCCTCCTTAGCCGCCTTGAACATCCGGCGAGTGTTGACCTCGATCCCGGCCGTGGCGGAGATTACGAGAACGGCTATGTCCGCACCGGACAGCGCGGCGATCGCGCCGCCGATAAAGTCCGGATATCCCGGTGCGTCCAGCAGGTTCAGCGTCACGCCTGCGTGCTCGGCCGAGGCCATCGCCGGTTCCACCGAGTGCTGACGCTCCTTTTCGATGTCGGTGTAGTCAAGCATCGTGGTTCCGTCGTTGACCGAGCCCATGCGGGTTGTCGCCTTGGCGGTGTGCAGGATCGCCTCGCACAAGGTCGTCTTGCCCGCCCCCCCGTGCCCGACGAATACCATGTTGCGTATGTCTTGCGGTTTGGTGGGCGGCATAGCTGTCTCCAAAGGGATTTCGAACGACCGCCGTCTGATATCCCGCTACTTCCGGACCGCCGGCGTAGCTGCGACCACCGACCGGTAAAGAAGTCGTCCATCTTAAGCCCCCGGACAGATAGGGCAAGGGAAATTCTTCCCTAAGGGCTCCCTAAGAGCCCCCTAAGAGCTGGTGGGACCTGCTGATCGGTTGCGGGCTCGGCGCGCCGGGGTGGACGTCTCGATCTCGTAGAACGGTCCCATCTGACCGGCGCCGGGGCTGGGCTGGGGATCCTACCTGCCCGACACGCCGGTGTCCGTCCTAACATAAGAGGGGGCCGTTTTGCGACGCCCGCTTCACCCGAAGCAGATATCTCATTCCACGGCGAGCTTACCCCTTGGCCCTTGCCCCTTGCCTCTTGCCTCTTGCCTGAAAAGTACTTGTGAATCCGTAGGGCCGCTGATGCCGATATTACTCCTAAGGCGGTCCCCTGCGCCGCCTTGTTGGATATCGTGTTGTCCTGTAGAATAAGGTTAAGAGTCGCCCGATCGTTTCGGCCCGGGCGGCCGTAGGATAATTCGCGCAAAGCCCGCCGCCGGCGGTGAGGGCGAAGGAAAGAAATATGTTCGAACGATTTACGGAACGTGCACGCAAGGTTATAGCCCTGGCCAACCAGGAGGCCCAGAGGTTCAACCACGAGTACGTCGGGACCGAGCACATGCTGCTGGGGTTGGTCAAGGAAGGCTCCGGCGTCGGCGCCAACGTACTGAAGAACCTGGGCGTGGACCTGCACAAGGTCCGCCTGGAGGTTGAGAAGCTCGTCAAGGCAGGCCCGGAGATGCTGACCATGGGCAAGCTGCCCAAAACGCCGCGGGCGAAGAAGGTCATCGAGTACTCCATCGAGGAGGCCCGCAACCTCAACCACAACTACGTCGGGACTGAGCACATATTGCTGGGTCTTTTGCGTGAGCAGGACGGTGTGGCCGCCCAGGTGCTGATGAACCTGGGCCTGAAGCTTGAGGAGGTACGCGACGAGGTGCTTAACCTCCTGGGCGCCGGGGTGGAGCCCGCCGGGTCGCTGTCGAGCCCCGCTGAGGGCCCGCAACGCCGCACCAAGTCCAAGACGCCCGCGCTTGACAATTTCGGGCGCGACCCTACCGATCTGGCCCGCCAGGG